>JAYTYH010000136.1:0-7941 GCA_043742485.1 Rhizobacter sp. | reverse complement strand
CGCCGGAGCGCAGGCACGTGCTGCGCCGCCAGCTGGCGGCGGCGCGCAGCTTCGGCGTCGACTGCGAAGAGATCGGCCCGGCGCGCGCCGGCGACCTGTTCCCGCCGCTGCGAACCGACGACCTGCAGGGCGCGATCTGGATCCCGGGCGACGGCAAGGCCAACCCGGCCGACCTGACGATGTCGCTGGCCAGGGGCGCGCGCCAGCGCGGCGCGCGCATCGTCGAGGCGGCCGAGGTCGTGGCGGTACTGTCGACGCGTGGCCCGGCCGGCCCGCGCGTCACCGGGCTGCGCGTGCGCCACGGCAGCAGCGAGACCGAGATCGCGTGCGAGGTCGTCGTCAACTGCGCCGGCCAGTGGGCGCGACAGTTCGGCGCGCTCGCCGGCGTCACCGTGCCGCTGTGGTCGGCGGAGCACTTCTACATCGTCACCGAGCGCGTCGCCGGCGTGCACCCGATGCTGCCGGTGATGCGCGATCCCGACGGCTACATCTATTACAAGGAAGAGGTCGGCGGCCTGCTCATGGGCGGCTTCGAGCCGAAGGCCAAGCCGTGGACCGTCGACCCGATCCCGGCCACCTTCCAGTTCGAGCTGCTCGGTGAAGACTGGGATCAGTTCGAGCCGCTCATGCAGGCCGCCATCCACCGCACGCCCTGCCTCGAAACGGCGCAAGTGAAAATGCTTCTCAACGGCCCGGAGAGCTTCACACCCGACGGCAACTTCATCCTCGGCGAAGCGCCGGAAATGCGCGGCTTCTTCGTCGCCGCCGGCTTCAATTCGGCCGGCATCGCCAACTCCGGCGGTGCCGGCCGCGCCATCGCCGAATGGATCGTCGCCGGCCGGCCGCAGAGCGATCTCGTCGATGTCGACATCCGCCGCTTCGGTTCCTTCTGGGCCAACAAGAAGGCGCTCGCCGAGCGCACCGGCGAGACGCTCGGCCTGCACTACGCGATGCGCTGGCCGCGTCAGGAGCTCGAAACGGCGCGGCCACTGCGTACCAGCCCGCTCTACGACGCACTGGCCGCGAAAGGCGCGGTGTTCGGCCCCAGGAACGGCTGGGAGCGCGCGAGCTACTTCGCGCCCGGCCTGGCGCGGCCGCATCCGCACACGCTCGGCAAGCCGGCCTGGCTGCCGCACGTGATCGACGAGGCACGGGCCACCCGCGAAGGCGTCGCGCTCTACGACCAGACCTCGTTCGGCAAGCTGCAGCTCGAAGGTCGCGACGCCCTCGCGGTGCTGCAGCGCCTGTGTGCCAACGAGATCGACGTCGCCGTCGGCAGGATGGTCTACACGCCGATGCTCAACGAGCGCGGCGGCTTCGAGAGCGACCTCACGATCACGCGGCTCGGCGTCGATCGCTTCCTCGTCGTGACCGGCTCGGCGCAAGCGGTGCGCGACGCCGACTGGATCGCCAGCCACACGCGGGCGGGCGAGCAGGCCGTGCTCACCGACGTGAGCGGCATGGTCGCCGTGCTTTCGCTGATGGGCCCGAACGCGGCGGCGCTGCTCGGTCGCACCGGCTCGCAGCGCACCGCCGCCGAGCTCGGCGCCGATCGCCTTCGCTTCTCGCACACCACCGACATCGACCTCGGCTTCGCCCGCGCTCGCGCTGCCCGCATGAGCTACGTCGGCGGCCCCGGCTTCGAGCTTTACGTGCCGATCGAGATGGCGCGCCACGTCTGGCGGGCGCTGCACGCCGCGAGCGACGGCCTCGGCGCCGGCGCCGGTGGCGGCGACGGCAGCGGCCTGGTCGACGCCGGCTACTACGCGCTCGACGCCTTGCGCATCGAAGCCGGCCGACGCGCCTGGGGCGCCGAGCTCGGCCCCGACGAGACCCCGTTCGAAGCCGGCCTGATGTTCGCGGTGAAGCTCGACAAGCCCGCCGACTTCATCGGCCGCGCCGCCCTGCTCGAGCGCCGCGACGCGCCGCTGCGCAAGAAGCTGGTTCGCATCGACTTCGACTCGGCCGCCGGCTACGCCTGGGGCGGCGAGGCGCTCGTGATCGACGGCGAACCCGCGGGCGAGATCACCTCGGCAGGCTGGAGCATTGCGACCGGACGATGCGTCGGCCTCGCTTACCTGCGCGGGGCTGCAGCGACGCTGCGACACACCGGCACCGCTGTCGCCGTTGATCTCTGGGGCGAGCCGACCGGCGCCACGGCGACCGATCTGCCCGGGCCGACGGCTTGACGGGCACCACCGCCTTCTTCAGCGGGCAGCACGCCGGCCGACGACCACCGCCGTGCGAGTCGCCGGCACCGCGTCGAAACGCCCCGTCGACACGAGGCCGGAAGACAGCGCCAGCAAACGGCTCGAGCGGCAGTGTGGCGATGGTCCCGATGGCGTGGCCGGCAAGCGCGGCTGGCGCAGCAGCTTGAGGCGGGACACATCGTGGCCCGAATGGACGCGTTGGCCGCCGGCCGACTTCGCCGCTTCGGCCACGCCGGTGCGGCCTTCCTAGACCCGCAGCGTCGTCACCGGAAGGCCCACGAGCCGGGCGGCGGTGCCGCTGCGCAGAAGCGCGGGCGCAGGGGGAGACATCGAGTCGGGCGGTCGTTTCAGTCGCGGAGGCATCACGATTGAAACGTTCTTGAACCGCTATTTGTCTTTCGACAGCGTTTCATAAAGCGCCTCATCGCCTTATCATCGCGCAAACACTGATACAAATGCGAGACAACATGGTCTCTAATGCCTCACATCCTTCTTCCCGAATTGCCGTCATCGGTGCCGGCATTGCCGGCTCGGCTTGTGCATCAGCGCTGCTCCGTTCCGGATTCGAGGTCGTCGTCTTCGACAAGTCGAACGGCGTCGGCGGCCGCATGGCGACGCGGCGGCCGCTTTGCGGCGAAGCCGGCGAGACGGCCCCCGCCTTCGACCACGGGGCCTCGCACTTCGCGGCAACGCGTCCGCGCTTTCGTTCGGTCGTCGCCCGCGCCGAGGCGCTCGGCGTCGTCGCGCCGTGGTCGCCGCTCGTGCACAGCGGTTTTCCCGGCAGCGCATCGCGCGGCGCGTTCGTGCCGGTGCCGACCATGTCGTCGTTCTGCAAGCACCTGCTCGCCGGGGTTCCAGCACGCCTCGGGCAAGCCGTGACGCGCCTGCATCGGCAACACGATGGCTGGGAGCTCCGCCTGGCCGACGGCAGCGCTGCGGGGCCGTTCGCGCAGGTTGTCGTCGCCGTGCCGGCGCCGCAGGCCGCGTTGCTGCTCGCCGGCCACGACGATGTCGAGGCCGAGTCGCTCGCGGCCGTCGTCATGTCACCGTGCTGGACGTTGATGGCCGTCACCGACGACGTCGACTGGCCGTGGGACATCGCCGACCCGGATGACGGACCGCTCGCCCGCGTTGTTCGCGACGACCGCAAGCCGGGGCGAACCACCGGTGACGGCGCCCAGTGGGTCGCCCATGCCTCTCACGCGTGGAGCCGGGCGCACCTCGAAGACGACGCCGCGGCCGTCCGCGTCGCGCTGTGCGCGGCGCTCGCGAAGCTGCTGCCCGGTGGCGCGTCACTGCCGTGGCGGCACGCCGTTGTCCACCGTTGGCGCTACGCCGTCGCCGCGCCCGTCGCCGACGGGGCCGCCGATTGCTGGTGGGACGGTACGCTCGGTCTCGGCGTCTGCGGTGATTCGTTCGGCGACGGCTCTGTCGAAGCAGCCTGGCGTTCCGGCGACGAACTCGCCGACACGGTGGCAGCATTCGTCGGCTTCGAGCGCGAAGCCGTGTCGGCGGGCGAGCCGCTCGCCGCCGACCTTGTTCATTGACCTCTTGGAGACCCCCTTGCAAACCACTCGCCGTGTTTTCCTCTTGGCAGCTTCCACCGCCACCGCCGGCCTCTGCCTCGGCGCCCAGGCCCAAACGGCCGTTCTCAGCGAAAAAGATCCGCAGGCCGTGGCGCTCGGGTACGTGGCCGATGCGACACGGGCCGACGCCAAGAAATACCCGAAGTACGCGACCGGCCAGATGTGCAGCACCTGCGCGCTCTACCAAGGCAAGCCGACCGACGCCGTGGCCGCATGCCCCCTGTTCGCCGGCCGCCAGGTCGCCGGCAAAGGCTGGTGCAGCGCCTGGGCCAAGAAGGGCTGAGATCAGCATGATGCCGACCCAGCGAGTCCCACTTATTGGCCGCCGCGCCTTCATCGGCGCCGCCTTGGTGCCCTGGCTGGGCGGCTGCTCGACGCCTCTGCCGCTCGTCGCGGCGCCAGGAAGAGGCGACTCGTCGGCGGCACAACGCCTGCACGAGAGCGCCGAGGCCCATGGCCTGGCCGCGTACCGTGCGATCGCGGACATCAACGTGAGCTACAGCGGCGAGTGGCGGCCGCTGGTCGGGCGCATCCAGCCGGAAGTCGTCGACGAAGGCTTTCGCGGCAGTTCGCAGGAACGTCTGCTGCCGAAGGCCGGCATCGTCGCCCAGGCCTACACCGGTGCCAAGGGCACGAAGCAGGTTTCGTGGCTGCACGAGCGCCCAGGCAGCAGCGACCTCGGCGAGGTTGCCGTGTGGTTCAACGACGTGCGCAGCACCGACACCGATGCCCAGCAGGCGGCGGCGCTGGTGGCCGAGGGCTACGGCCTGTTCCTGCTCGGCCCGCTCTGGCTCGTCGACCGCGACCTGCCCGTGCGCTCGGCTGGCACCGAGCGGGTCGACGGGCAGACCTGCGACGTCGTCGAGGTCTGGCTGACGCCCGGTCTCGGCCGCGTTGCTGCCGATCGCGTCGCCCTCTGCATCGAGCGCCGATCGGGTCTCATGCGCCGCGTCCGCTTCACGCTCGAAGGCTTCGCAAGAACGCGCGGCGCCGTCGCGGAGGTCGATAC
Organism: Rhizobacter sp.; assembly: GCA_043742485.1. Taxonomy (GTDB): domain Bacteria; phylum Pseudomonadota; class Gammaproteobacteria; order Burkholderiales; family Burkholderiaceae_C; genus Schlegelella_A. The sequence continues at coordinate 3,136 of JAYTYH010000136.1, read as the reverse complement.
CTTCGACCACCAGCGCCGCTTCGGCGTGACCTGGCCGATGCGCTCCTACGAGCGCATCGTTCATCCGATCGCCCTGCCGGCGCATGACTGGCGCATCACCGGGCTGGACGTCGATCGCGGCTACGGTGTCGACGCCGTGTCCGGCTCGCGCTTCACCGGCGCGGCGGCAGCGCCGGCTCAGGCGCTCTGAAGCGCGCGCGTCACTCGACCTTGCCGACCGCCCTCACAGCCCTCGTCATGTCGGCGGCGTCGGCGTCCCAGTAGGTCTGGAACTCGGGCGCATCGAGGTACTCGATCGGGCTGCCGGCCTTGGCGATGATCTGCCGCACAGCCGGGTCGGCGGCCACCTTCGCGGCGGCGGCGCGAAGCCTGCGCACCACGTCGTCGGACGTGGCTGCGGGCACGAACAGCGCCGACCACTGGGCGAACCGAACCGGGTAGCCGAGCTCCTTCAGGCTTTGAACGCCGGGCAGCGCCGCCAGCGGCCGATCGCCCCAGTGCGCGAGCGCGCGCAACTTGCCGGCCTGGATCTGCTGGGCCACCGTCGACGGCCCACTGGCGATGGCGTCGACCTGGCCGGCGAGAAGCGCCACGACCGCGGGGCCGGCGCCGGTGTACGGGATGTGCGTCATGCGAAAGCCGGCGGCGGACTTGAGCATCTCCATCGGCACGTGCATCGTGCCGTAGTTGCCCGAGCTGCCGTAGTTGTAGGCGCCGGGATGCGCGCGCACGTCGGCGAGGAACTCGGCGAGCGTCTTCCAGCGCGCATCGGCACGCACGACGAGCACCGTCGGATCGGCCGTGAAGCGCGCGATTGGCTTGAACTGGCTCAGCGCATAGGCGGGCTTGCGCGCGAGGATGCGGTCTGCCTCGGGCAAGATCGAGATCGACGACAGGCTGAGCAGCACGGTGTAGCCGTCGGCGGTGGCGCGCGCCGCCTGGCCGATGCCGAGCGCGCCGCCGGCGCCGGCCTTGTTCTCCACGACGATGGTCTGCTTCAGCTCGCGCGAGAGCGCCTCGGCGACCGGCCGCGCCACCGTATCGGCAACGCCGCCGGGCGGGAACGGCACGATCATCGTGATCGGCTTGTCGGGGTAGGTCGACTGGGCCCGGACCGCGTTCGCCGAGAGAGCGACGGCTGTGAGCGCGAGGGCGCGAAACGAGCCGAGGGCGAAGGCGCGGATGGTGTGCGGAATCATCGATTTCTCCAGTGCCGGAAACCTTAACACCCGGCGCCGTACCATCCCCACGAACGATCCCAAGAGACACGATGGCCCAGACCCGTATCGCGTTCATTTCTCGCCCGGCCTGGCGCGCTTTCGGCGCTGCCCTTCTCGCGGCCGCCGCGCCGCTGGCGCTGGCCCAGGACTATCCGAGCCGGCCGGTCCGGCTCGTGGTGCCGTTCGCCGCCGGCGGCTCGGCCGACGTGTTCGCCCGCGTCATCGCGCAAAAGCTGCAGGAGGCGCTCGGCCAGAGCTTCATCGTCGACGACCGGCCCGGCGCCGGCTCGATCATCGGCACCGACAGCGTCGCCAAGAGCGCGCCCGACGGCTACACGCTGCTGGTGATGTCGAACACGCACACCGTCAACGAGTCTCTCGTGCCGGCCAAGCCGTTCCACCTCATGCGCGACTTCGTGCCGGTGGCGCCGATCAACGCCTCCGACCTCGTCCTCGTCGGCCGCAGCGGCCTGCCCGCCGCGAACCTGGCCCAGCTGCTTGCCGCGGCGAAGGCGAAGCCGGGTTCGCTAACCTACGCGTCGTCGGGCAACGGCACGCCGTACCACATGGCCGGCGAGCTGCTCAAGGCCAGCGCCGGGATCTCGCTGCTGCACATCCCGTACAAGGGCAGCTCGGGCGCGCGCACCGACGTGCTCGGTGGCCAGGTCGACCTCATGTTCGACGCCGTGCCGACGATGGCCGAGCACATCCGCTCCGGCAAGGTCAAGGCGCTCGGCACCACCGGCGCGGCGCGCTCGCCCGTGCTGCCCGACGTACCGACCCTCGCAGAGGCCGGCGTGCCCGGCTACGAAGCGACCATCTGGCTCGGCCTGATGGCGCCCAAGGCAACGCCGGCCGTGATCGTCGCCCGGCTCAATGCCGAGATGACGAAGATCACGACGAACCCGGAGATCGTCAAGGCCTGGCGGGCGCAGGGCTCGGCGCCGCTGACGATGAGCGTCGCCGAGTTCACGCGCTACTTGAACGACGACATCGCCAAGTGGGCGCGCGTCGTCGCCATCGCCGGCATCAAGCCCGAGCAATGAGCGAGCCGACGCCCATCGCCGCCGCGCCCGGCCGGCTCGACGTTCTCTGCGCCGGCGCCGTCAAGGGCCTGGTCGAGGCGCTGCGGTCGCACCTCGCGGGAGTGGCGATCGAGGCCCGCTTCGGCGCCGTCGGCGCGTTGCAGCAGACACTGCGGGAGGGCAGCGCCTGCGACGTGCTGATCGTGACCGACGCCATGGCCCGCGCGCTCGAAGCCACCGGCGAACTGCGGGCCGGCTCGCGCACGGCGATCGGCCGCGTCGCCACCGGCATCGCGGTGCGCAGCGGCGCCGCGCTGCCGTCCATCGCCAACGGCGAGGCGCTGGAGCAGAGCCTGCTCGCGGCCAGCGCCCTCTACTTCCCCGACGCCGACCGATCGACCGCCGGTGCGCACGTTGCGGCGGTGCTGCGGCGGCTCGGCATCCACGACCTTCTCGAGAATCGCTTGCGCATGTTCGCGAACGGCGCCACCGCCATGCGGGCGTTGGCCGACAGCGGCGACGACAACGCGGTCGGCTGCACGCAGGTCACCGAGATCCGATACACCAAGGGCCTCGATTTCGTCGGTGCCCTGCCGGCCGGCTTCGAGCTGGCGACGGTCTACAGCGCCGGCATCGGTCGCGACGCCGCCGATGAAGCCATGGCGCGCCGCTTCATCGACCTGCTCGCCGGCGCCGACAGCCTGGCGCTGCGGCGGAGCGGCGGCTTCGACCTGCCCTAGTTCATCGGCCCGTAGCGGCCGCCGATGCTGTAGCGGCCGGCGCCGAGAAAGGCGATCGCCAGGGCGGTGAACAGATACATCGCCTGCAGCTCGAGCGCGTAGCCACCCTGCGGCCCGATCTTGAAGAGGTCGCCCATGTGGACGAGAAAGA
>JAYTYH010000135.1:0-4499 GCA_043742485.1 Rhizobacter sp. | reverse complement strand
CGTCTCGTAGCTGTCCTCGACCTGAGCCACCTCGCGCAGCCGCACCGGGTTGCCGTTGCGGTTGCTGACGATCAGGTCGGCGAACTCGGCGGCGTTGCGCAGTTGCCGGTTGGCCTGCAGCGTCAGCGTCTGGGCCGGGCCCTCCAGCGTGCCGACCGGCGTGTTGGTGTTGGCAGCGCGCAGCGCGCCCGTCAGCTCGTCGAGACTGATGTTGCGGGCCGCCAGCGCGTCGGGCTGGACCCGCACGCGCACCGCGAAGCGCTTCTGGCCGTAGATGTTGACCTGCGCCACGCCGGGCAGCGTCGACAGCGTCGGCGAGATCAGGTGCTCGGCGAAATCGTTCAGATCCGACAGGCTGAGCGATGGCGAGGTCATCGCGAGGAACAGCACCGGCGCGTCGGCCGGGTTGACCTTGCGGTACACCGGCGGCACGGTCATGTCCTGCGGCAGCTGGCGCTGGGCGCGCAGCAGCGCCGCCTGGACATTGACCGAGGCGGCGTCGATGTTGTGGTTCTGGTCGAACTCGAGCGTCACCGAGGTCGAGCCGAGCGTGTTCGTCGAGCTGATGACGTTCAGGCCGGGGATCGTCTGGAACTGCTTTTCCAGCGGCAGCGCCACCGAAGTTGCCATCGTCTCCGGGCTGGCGCCGGGCAGCTGCGCGTTGACGTTGATGACCGGCGTGTTGTAGCTGGGCAGCGCCGCCACCGGGATCTTGTCGTAGGCGATGGCTCCGGCGACGACGATGGCGGCATTGAGCAGCACCGTCAGCACAGGACGGCGGATGAACAACTCGGAAAAGTTCAAGGAGTCGCGCTCGAGGCAGAGGCGAACAGGCCAGCGCCCGCCGACGATGCCGCACCCGAAGCCGCACCCGACACCGCCGACGCCGCACCGCCGCGCCGACCGCGCGCCCCGGCATCGTCACCGCTCGGCCGCTCGATCACGCCGGCGCCGGGGCGCAGGTTCTGGCGGCCGTCGACGACGATGCGCTCGCCGGCCTTGACGCCTGTCACCGCCGCTTCTTCGCCGCTGGCGTAGACGACCTCGACGCGCCGCTGCTGCGCCTTGTTGCCGGCATCGACGACGTAGACGATCTGGCCACGCGGGCTCTGGATGATGGCTGCCTGCGGGATGACGCTGGCGCCCTTCAGCGTCTGAACGACGAGCCGCACGGTGACGAAGGCGCCCGGCCAGAGCCGCTCGTCCTTGTTGGCGAACTCGGCCTTGACGCGCACCGTGCCCGAGCCGGCGTCGACGGCGTTGTCCACGAACTGCAGCCGGCCGCCGACCTGACCGGCGCCTTCGGGCAACACGGCGGCGACCTTGCCGCCGCCGCTTCGCAAGGTGGCGAGTGCGTCGCCGAGATTGCGTTGCGGCAGATTAAAGGCCACCGCGATCGGGTCGAGCTGGGTGATGGTGACGAGCGCGGTGCCACCCGGCTGCACCGTGCTGCCGGCGAAGACGTTGATGGCGCCGGCGCGGCCGGCCGAGGGCGCGACGATGCGGCTGTACGAGAGGCCGACCCGGGCCGCCTCGATGGCGGCGCGATCAGAGGCGACGACGGCGCGCTGCGACTCGACCAGCGTCTGCGTCGTGTCGACGGCGCCCTGCGAGATGAAGTTCTGCGCGAACAGGTCGCGGCTGCGTTGCAGCTGGCGGTCGGCGTCGGCCAGCGCGGCGAGGTCCTTGGCGAGCTGCGCCTTCGCCTTCGTGATGTTGACCTCGTCGTTGCGGGCATCGAGCGTGAACAGCGGCTGGCCGGCGGTCACGAACTGGCCTTCTTTGATGTGGACCCTGGTGATGACGCTCGCGACCTGCGGCCGGATGTCGACGCTGTTCAGCGCGGCGACGGTTCCGGTGGCGTCGAGCATGATGTCGACGTCGCGCCCTTGCACCACCACGGTCGTCACGCTGACCGGCGGCGCGCTGGCGGCGGCGCCCGGTCCAGAGGCCGATGCGGCGGCGGCGGTGGCGCGGCCTTCATCGCCCTTGCCGCGCAGCAACGCGTAGCCGGCTCCGGCCGCCACGATCACGGCGACGGCGATGGCGCCGAGGAGCATTTTTTTCATGCGCCCGGATTGTGATGCTTCGCCAACAGCCTGTAACGCCGTGCGTCACTGGATGGACGCACTCGGGCCGTCACGACCATCACCGCGCCCGTCGCCGAGGCCCGCTCGAAACGGTGCCCACCCGAACCACAACCAGAGCAACGCGGTCGCGAGCGCGGACAACGCGGTGCCGGCGACGCCGGCTTGCCCTTGGCGACATGGCGCGCGCCCTCAGGCGCGGCCGGTGGAACCGAAGCCGCCGCTGCCGCGCCCGCTGGCGTCGAACGACTCGACAAGCCGGAAGCGCGCCTGCACGATCGGCACCACGACGAGCTGGGCGATGCGCTCGAACGGCTCGATCGTGAACGCCGCGGCGCTGCGGTTCCAGCAGCTCACCATTAGTGGCCCCTGGTAGTCGGAGTCGATCAGGCCGACGCCGTTGCCGAGAACGATGCCGTGCTTGTGGCCGAGGCCGGAGCGCGGCAGGATCATGGCGGCGAGCCCGGGGTCGGCGATGTGGATGGCCAGGCCGGTGGCGATCAGTTGCGCCTGACCCGGCTCTAGCCGCAGCGGCGCGTCGAGGCAGGCCCGCAGGTCGAGACCGGCGCTGCCCGGCGTCGCGTAGGCCGGCATGTGCCCGGCCATGCGCTCGTCGAGGACGCGGACGTCGACGATGGTCATGGCCGGCCCGCCATGCCAACAGAGATGCGTGCCGCGATCTCGGCGACGAGCTGGCGCGCGAGCGCGAGCTTGCCGGCGCGTGGCAGCTCGCGCTCGCCAGCGGCGTCGACGAGGGTGAGGGCGTTGTCGTCGCGGCCGAAGGTTGCCGGGCCGAGGTTGCCGACGACAAGCGCCACCTTTTTGCGCAGCAGCTTCTCGCGCGCATGGGCGACGACATCGCGGCTCTCGGCGGCGAAGCCGACGCAGAACGGCGGCGCCGGCAAGGCGGCGACGGCAGCGAGGATGTCGGGGTTCTCGATCAGCGCGAACGCCGGCACCGCGCGGCCCCGCGCCTTCTTGATCTTCTCCGCGGCTTCGGTGTCGACGCGCCAGTCGGCGACCGCAGCCGTCGCCACGAAGATGTCTTGCCCGGCCACGGCGGCCATCGTTGCGGCGTGCATCTCGCGCGCGCTGCCGACGTCGACGCGTCGCACATGACGCGGCGTCGCCAGCGCCACCGGCCCGGCGACCAGGGTGACGTCGGCGCCGGCCTCTGCCGCGGCGCGGGCGATCGCGAAACCCATCTTGCCGCTCGATCGGTTGGTGAGGCCACGCACGGGATCGATGGGCTCGAAGGTCGGCCCGGCGGTGACGAGCACGCGCCGGCCGGCGAGCAGCTTCGGCTGGAAGAAGGCGATCACGTCCGCGAGCAGCTCTGCCGGCTCGAGCATGCGACCGTCGCCGGTCTCGCCGCAGGCCTGGTCGCCGCTGCCCGGGCCGAGCACGGCGGCTCCGTCGGCGGCGAGCTGGGCGAAGTTGCGGACGGTCGCCGGATGCGCCCACATCTCGCGGTTCATCGCCGGCGCCACCAGCAGCGGGCAGCGCTCGACGGGCCGCGCCAGGCACAGCAGCGAGAGCAGGTCGTCGGCGCGGCCGTGCAGCAGCTTGGCGACGAAGTCGGCACTGGCCGGCGCCACGAGCACGGCGTCGGCCTCGCGGGTAAGGTTGATGTGGGCCATGTTGTTGGCTTCGCGCGCGTCCCACTGGCTGGTGTAGACGGTGCGGTTGGAAAGCGCCTGCAGCGTCACCGCGGTGATGAAGCGCTCGGCCGCTTCGGTCATCACGACCTGCACCGTGGCACCGGCCTTGACCAGCTCGCGGACGAGCTCGGCGGCCTTGTAGCAGGCGATGCCGCCGCTCAGGCCGAGCACGATGTGGCGGCCGGCGAGCTCGGTGGAGGATGCGACGAAGCCGTCGTCGATGGCAGTCATGGTCAGGCCTTCTTGCGTGGCGCCGCGATCATCGGATCGAGCAGCGCCTTGGCGTCGGCACCTTCCCAGTCGAGCTCGCCGAGCACGGTATGCAGGGGGCGGCCGTCGCGGCCGATCAGGACGGTGCTTGGGAATACGCGCGGCGTCCACGTCATGGCCGCGTCACCATCGCGATCGAGCAGGATCGGCACCTTGAACGGCAGCTGCTCGAGGAAGCGGCGGACAACCTCCGGCGTCTCGCGGTAGTTGATGGCGGCGACGGTGACGCCGTCTTTGTGTCGTCGCGCCGCCATCGCCTCGAGAGAAGGCATCTCGATGCGACACGGCTCGCACCACGTCGCCCAGAAATTGAGGACCACGACGCGCCCGCTGAGAGCCGCGAGGTTCCAGCGCTTGCCGTCGAGATCGGCGAGGTCGAACGCGGGCACGGGCTTTGCTGCCGGCCAGGACCGGACGACGTGCGCCGCCTGCGCCGGCCGAGGCCATCCTGCCACCACGCACAACGCAGCCGCGCCGAGAC
>JAYTYH010000134.1:0-10973 GCA_043742485.1 Rhizobacter sp. | reverse complement strand
CAATCCCGGCTCGGGAGGGCAGAGCTTCTTGCCGGAAGTCCTGCCCAAGATCCGCGAGTTGCGGCGCCTTTGCGAGGCGCGCGGCCTCGACCCCTGGATCGAGGTCGACGGTGGTCAGAACGGTGCGAACGCTTGGCAGGCCGTCGAAGCGGGCGCCGACGCTCTGGTGGCCGGATCGGCCGTGTTCGGTTCCACCGACTACGCCGCGGCCATCGCAGCCCTTCGCCGCCACGCTCCGCCTCGATGATCTGCGCCGGCCCTGACCTCTGGAGTAAGAAATGCAGCTTGGAATGATCGGTCTCGGGCGGATGGGCGGGAACATGGTTCGTCGACTCATCAAGCACGATCATGAATGCGTCGTTTACGGACGGCAGGCCGCGGCCGTCGCCGCCTTGCAGAGCGAAGGGGCCACGGGCGCCACCTCGCTCGAGGACATGGTCGCGAAGCTGACGAAGCCGCGAGCGGTCTGGCTGATGGTGCCGGCAGCCGCGGTCGACGAACAGCTCGACAAGCTCGCCGCCCTGCTCGAGTCCGGCGACATCGTGATCGACGGCGGCAATTCGTACTACCGCGACGACATCCGCAGAGCCAAGGCGCTGCGCGCATCCGGCAGGCACTATGTCGATGTCGGCACGAGCGGCGGCGTCGCCGGCCAGGAGCGCGGCTACTGCCTGATGATCGGCGGCGAGCCCGACATCGTGGCCCACCTGACTCCCATCTTCGCCGCGCTCGCTCCTGGCGCGGGAACGGCTCCCCGCACTCCTGGCCGCAGCGGCGAACATTCGAATGCGGAACAGGGCTTCCTGCATTGCGGGCCGAGCGGCGCGGGCCATTTCGTCAAGATGGTCCACAACGGCATCGAATACGGCGTGATGGCGGCCTACGCCGAAGGGCTCAACATCCTTCGCCATGCCAACGTCGGCAAGCGCACGCAGGTCGCCGACGCCGAGACCACGCCGCTGCGCCACCCCGAGTTCTATCAGTTCGAGATGGACCTCCCGGAGATCACGGAGGTCTGGCGCCGTGGCAGCGTCATCGGTTCCTGGCTGCTCGACCTGACCGCAGGCGCCCTGCTGCAGGATCCCCAGCTCGCAGCTTTCGGCGGCCGCGTCTCCGACTCCGGCGAGGGGCGGTGGACCATCGAGGCGGCCATCGACGAAAGCGTTCCGACCCCCGTGCTGAGTGCCGCCCTCTACGAGCGGTTCGCTTCGCGCGGCGAAGGCGACTTCGGCAACCAGGTGCTGTCGGCGATGCGGCATGCCTTCGGCGGCCATCTGGAAAAGCCCACGGGAGAAAAGGCTTGATCGCAGTGAAAGGCCGATCAGGTACGGCGCGGCCGGCACCGTCGGATGCGCTCGTCGTCTTCGGATTCAGCGGCGATCTCGCGAACAAGAAGATCTTTCCGGCGCTCTACGCGATGGTCAAGCGTGGCGAGCTGACCGTGCCGGTGATCGGCGTCGCATCGAGCGCGCTCACACAGGAGCAGGTCCACGAGCGGGTACGCACAAGTCTCGAGCACGCCGGCGGCATCGACGATCCGGCCGCGTTCGACAAGCTGATGTCGCGGATGAGCTACGTGTCTGGCGACTACAAGAACGCAGCGACCTTCGACATGCTGAAGGCCGCACTGGAGGGCGCATCGCGCCCCGCTCACTACCTGGCCATCCCGCCCGCGTTCTTTGAAACGGTGATACAGGGCCTCGGCGCGGCCGGGCTCGCGAAGGACGCGAGGGTGATCGTCGAGAAGCCCTTCGGCCGCGATCTCGCGTCGGCGCTCGCGCTCGACGAGTCGGCGCACGCCGTCTTCCCCGAGGCTTCGATCTTCCGGATCGACCATTACCTCGGCAAGGAGGCGATCATGAACATCCTCTATTTCCGCTTCGCCAACTCGTTTCTCGAGCCGATCTGGAACCGCCACCACGTCGCGAGCGTTCAAATTACGGTAGCCGAGGACTTCGGGATCGGCGCGCGCGGGGGTTTTTACGAGAGTGCGGGCGCGCTGCGCGACGTGGTCCAGAACCACATGTTCCAGATCGTCGCGCTGCTCGCCATGGAGCCGCCGGCCTACCAAGGCTACGAGGCCGTTCAAAACGAGAAGGCCGGCGTCTTCCACGCCATGCGAAAGCTGACCGCCGACGATCTCGTCCGCGGTCAGTACGACGGCTACCGCGCCGAGAAGGACGTGGCCGCCGACTCCGACGTGGAGACCTTCTGCGCCTTGCGTCTCTACATCGATTCGTGGCGCTGGGCCGGTGTGCCCTGGTACCTGCGCACGGGCAAGTGCCTGCAGGCGACCGCGGCCGAAGTTCTGGTCCAGCTGAAACCCCCTCCGCAGCGCCTGTTCGACGACGCCACGCCGGCCGATGGCCGAGCGAACTATGTGCGCTTCAAGCTGCAGCCGTTGGCCGCCGTGGCCATCGCCGCGCGCGTCAAGCGGCCGGGCAAGGGATTCCTCGGTGACCAGCGCGAGCTCTTCCTTTGCGAGAACGAAGCCGGCGAGGAGCCGCCGTACGAGCGGCTGCTCCGCGACGCGATGGCCGGCGACGGCGCGCTCTTCACCAGCCAGGACGCCGTCGAGGCGGCGTGGGCCGTCGTCGACGACGTGCTCGAGGACCACGCTCCGGCGCTGCCCTACGCGCGCGGCTCGTGGGGCCCTGCAGCGGCCGACGCGCTGATCGCCGGGGACGGCGGCTGGCACGTCCTGACCACCACCGAAGGGTGCCCGCCGTGAGCAACACGAAAGACCCGGCCGCCCTGGCCGACGTCGTGTTCCTCCTCGACGTCGACAACACGTTGCTCGACAACGACCGGATCATCGCCGACCTGCGGCACCATCTCGAAGAGGCGTTCGGCGTCGCCAGCGCCGACCGCTACTGGGTCATCTTCGAACAGTTGCGCGGCGAGCTCGGCTATGTCGACTATCTCGGCGCGCTGCAGCGCTATCGCGACCAGATCGACCACAGCGGCGATGGTGACCATCGCCTGCTGCAGGTATCGAGCTATCTCGTCGACTATCCGTTCGCTGACCGGCTCTATCCAGATGCACTCGAGGTCATCGGTCGCCTCTCCGGCTTCGGCCTTACCGTGATCCTGTCGGACGGCGACGTCGTGTTCCAGCCGCGCAAGGTCTGGCGCTCGGGGCTGTGGGATGCGGTGCAGGGTCGCGTGCTGATCTACGTCCACAAAGAGCAGATGCTCGACCAGGTGCAGCGCCTGTACCCGGCACGGCGCTACGTGATGGTCGACGACAAGCAGCGTCTGCTCACGGCCATGAAGGCGGTGATGGGCGATCGCCTCGTCACCGTGTTTCCGCGCCAGGGCCACTACGCGCTCGACCCGGCGAACCTCGCCCGCTACCCGCCCGCCGATTGCACCGTCGACGCCATCGGCGACCTGCTCACGCTCGACATCGGCTCGCTCCATCGTGAGCCACTCACGGAGTCCCCATGATCAACCGCAACACGCAAGCGCTGCATGCGCTCGGCCAGAGCCTCTGGCTCGACAACATCACGCGCGACATGCTCGCCGACGGCACGCTCGCCCGCTACATCGCCGAGCTGTCGGTGACGGGCCTGACGTCGAATCCCTCGATCTTCGAGCAGGCGATCGGCAAGGGCAGCGCCTACGACGAGCAGATCGGCACGCTGACACGGGCTTGCCGGTCCGGCGAAGATCTGTTCTTCGCGCTCGCCGAGCAGGACCTGGGGCGGGCCGCGGACCTCTTCAAGCCGATCTTCGACGCGACCGGCGGCGTCGACGGCCGGGTCTCGCTCGAGGTCTCGCCGCTGCTCGTGGACGACGCGGCCGGGACGATCGCAGCCGCCCGCCACTTGTTCGACGCGACCGCGCGCGCCAACCTCTTCATCAAGATTCCGGGCACGCCGGCCGGCGTGAAGGCGATCGAGGAATCGATCTTTTCCGGCATTCCGGTCAACGTCACCCTGCTCTTCTCGCGCGAGCAGTACCTCGCCGCCGCCGAGGCCTACATGCGCGGCATCGAACGGCGCATCGAGGCCAGGCTCGACCCCAAGGTCGTGTCGGTGGCCTCGTTGTTCGTCAGCCGCTGGGATGTCGAGGTGAAGGACCAGGTTCCTGCAGATCACCGCAACCGACTGGGCGTGGCGATCTCAGGGCGCACCTACAAGGCCTATCTCGAGTTGCTGGCGGGGCCGCGCTGGCAGCGCCTGGCCGCCGCCGGCGCGCACCCGCAGCGGCTGCTCTGGGCCAGCACGGGGACGAAGGATCCGGACGCGAGCGACACGCTCTACGTCGAGAAGCTGGCGGCGCCCGACACGATCGACACGATCCCCGACAAGACGCTCCTGGCGTTCGCGGACCATGGCAAGGTCGGCGCGGTGATGGCGCCGGACGGCGGCGACGCCGAGCAGGTCATCGCCGGCTTCGTCAAGCTGGGCATCGACGTCGATGCCCTCGCGGTGCGTCTGCAGAAAGAAGGCGGCGACGCGTTCCAGAAGTCGTGGCGCGGCCTCCTCGCCGGCATCGGGGACAAGAGCACGAAGCTCGCCGGCGCGGCGGCGCGATGAGCCAGCCCGCCCTCGCCGATCGCCCGGCGTGGCAGGCACTGGTCGCCCACCATGAGGCGGTCGGTGCGAGGCATCTGCGCGAGCTGTTCGCCGACGATCCGGGCCGCGGCGAACGGCTCGCTCTCGAAGCTGCCGGCATCTACCTCGACTACTCGAAGAACCGCGTCACCGACGAGACGATGACGTTGCTGGCGGCGCTGGCGCGCGAGTGCGGCCTCGGCGAGCGCACGGCGGCGATGTTCCGCGGCGACGTGATCAACACGACCGAGAAGCGCTCGGTGCTGCACGTGGCCTTGCGTGCGCCCGCCGGTTCGCGCCTCGTCGTCGACGGTGTCGACGTCGTCGCCGACGTCCACGCGGTGCTGGGTCGCATGGGCACGTTCGCAAATAACCTGCGCAGCGGCCGCTGGCTAGGCCACACCGGCCAGCGCATCCGCAACATCGTCAACATCGGCATCGGCGGCTCCGATCTCGGCCCGGTGATGGCCTACGAGGCGCTGCGCTTCACCAGCGACCGCAGCCTGACGCTGCGCTTCGTCTCCAACGTCGACGGCACCGACCTGGCCGAGGCGACCCGTGACCTCGATGCCGCGGAGACGCTCTTCATCGTCTCGTCGAAGACCTTCACCACCCTCGAGACGCTGACCAACGCGCATGCAGCGAGGCGATGGGTCGTCGACCAGCTCGGCGACGACAAGGCGGTGGCGAAGCACTTCGTTGCGGTCTCGACCAACGTCGAGGGCGTCACCGCCTTCGGCATCTCGGCCGAGAACATGTTCGGCTTCTGGGACTGGGTCGGCGGTCGCTACTCGATGGACTCTGCGATCGGTCTGTCGACGATGCTCGCCATCGGCCCGGAGGCGTTCGCCGAGATGCTGGCTGGCTTCCATGCGATGGACGAGCACTTCCGCACGGCACCGGTCGAGCGCAACCTGCCGGCGCTGCTGGGGCTCCTCGGCGTCTGGAACAACAATTTCCTGGGCGCGGCCACGGTTGCCGTGCTGCCCTACGAGCAGTACCTGAAGCGCCTGCCGGCCTATCTCCAGCAGCTGACCATGGAAAGCAATGGCAAGCATGTCACGCTCGCCGGCGAACGTGTCGGCGTCGAGACCGCGCCGATCCTCTGGGGCGAGCCGGGCACCAACGGCCAGCACTCGTTCTATCAGCTCATCCACCAGGGCACGCGGATCGTGCCGTGCGACTTCATCGGCTTCTGCCAGACCCTGAACCCGCCCGGCGCGCAGCACGACCAGCTGATGTCGAACCTGTTCGCCCAGAGCGAGGCCCTGGCGTTCGGCAAGACGGCGGCAGAGGTGGCCGCCGAAGGCACGCCTGCCGAGCTCGTGCCGCACCGCGTCTTCGAGGGCAACCGGCCGAGCAACACGCTGCTGCTGGAGCGGCTCACGCCGAAGGCGCTGGGAGCGATCGTGGCGCTCTACGAGCACAGCGTCTTTGTTCAGGGCGTCGTCTGGAACATCGATTCGTTCGACCAGTGGGGCGTCGAGCTCGGCAAGGCCCTGGCCCAGCGCGTCATCCCCGAGCTGCAAAGTGCGGGCGATCCGCCGCTGGCGCACGACAGCTCGACCAATGCCCTGATCCGGCGCTATCGCCGGGTCCGGGACCGGACGAACCCGTCCGCCTCCGACTAGCAGCCCGTATGGCCACGCACATCAGCCCTTTTGCAGGCAAGCCCGCGCCGCCGTCGGCGCTCGTCGACATCGCCCGCCTCGTCACCGCGTACTACACCGGGATTCCCGACGCGGGCGTCGCCGCGCAGCGGGTCGCCTTCGGCACCTCGGGGCACCGCGGCTCGTCGTTCGACCTGTCCTTCAACGAGCATCACGTCGTTGCGATCACGCAGGCGATCTGCCGCTATCGAAAGATGGAGGGCATCGACGGGCCGCTCTATCTCGGCATCGATACGCACGCGCTCTCGGCGCCGGCCTGCGCGAGTGCGCTCGAGGTGCTCGCGGCCAACGGCGTCGAGACGATGCTGGCAGTAGGTGACGAGTACACGCCGACGCCGGCCGTCTCGCACGCCATCCTGACCTACAACCGCGGCCGCAGCGCCGGCCTGGCCGACGGCATCGTCGTCACGCCTTCGCACAATCCGCCCGATAACGGCGGCTTCAAGTACAACCCGCCGCACGGCGGCCCGGCCGGCACGGAGATCACGAGCTGGATCGAGGCCGCAGCCAACGCCTTCCTCGAAAAGGGGCTCGCAGGCGTCGAGCGCATGCCGTACGCGAAGGCGCTCGCCGCGGCGACGACGCACCGCCACGACTACCTCGGCCTCTACGTCGCCGACCTCGCCGGCGTGATCGACTTCGACGCCATCCGTGGCAGCAAGGTGCGCATGGGGGTCGACCCGCTCGGCGGCGCCGGTGTCCACTACTGGCCGCGCATCGCCGAACACTACGGTCTCGACCTCACGGTGGTGAGCGACGCCGTCGACCCGACCTTTCGCTTCATGACGCTCGACTGGGACGGCCAGATCCGCATGGACCCGTCGTCCCCGTACGCGATGCAGCGACTGCTCGGCATCAAGGACCGCTTCGACATCGCCTTCGCCTGCGACACCGACCACGACCGCCACGGCATCGTCACGCCCGCCGGCCTGCTGCCGCCGAACGCCTACCTGTCGGTGATGATCGACGACCTGTTCCGCAGCCGGCCGCAGTGGCCGGTGGCGGCGGCGGTCGGCAAGACGGTGGTCAGCACGCAGCTCATCGATCGGGTCGTCGCGCGCCTCGGCCGCAAGCTCTACGAGGTGCCGGTCGGATTCAAGTGGTTTTCCGACGGACTGCTCGACGGCTCGCTCGGCTTCGGCGGCGAGGAAAGTGCCGGCGCCTCGTTCCTGCGCCGCGACGGCAGCGTCTGGACCACCGACAAGGACGGCATCGTGCCGGCTTTGCTCTCAGCCGAGATCACGGCGCGCACCGGCCGCGACCCGGCGCGCGCCTATGCCGAACTGACCGGCGCGCTCGGCGAATCGGCCAGCGACCGGGTCGATGCGCCGGCCACGGTGCAGCAGAAGAAGCTGCTCGCGGCGCTGACGCCTGGCGCGCTCGGTGCGCGCGAGCTGGCAGGCGAGAAAATCGACAGCGTCATCGACAAGGCGCCGGGCAACGGCGCCGCGATCGGCGGCATCAAGGTGACCGCCAGGAGCGGCTGGTTCGCGGCGCGGCCCTCGGGCACCGAGGACATCTACAAGATCTACGCCGAAAGCTTCGCCGGTGCCGATCATCTCCAGCAGATCCTGAAGGAAGCGCAGGGCATCGTCGACCGCGCCATCGCCGGCCCGACGACAGCGAAGAAGGCGGCCTGACATGAATACAAAAAAACTTATCGAAACCGCCGCAGCACTGGTCGCCGGCGACAAGGGGCTGCTCGCCATGGACGAGAGCACGCCCCACCTGCAACAAGCGGTTCGCGGCGCTCGGCATCCCGCTCACCGCCGAAGCGCGGCGGTCCTATCGCGAGATGATCGTGACGACACCGCGGCTCGGCGATTGCATCAGCGGCGCGATCCTCTATGACGAGACCCTGCGTCAGAAGACGAACCCGGGTCTGCCCTTCGCGGCGGCGCTCGCCGCCGCCGGCATCGTTCCCGGCATCAAGGTCGACGCCGGCGCCAAGCCGCTCGCCGGCCATCCGGACGAGCAAGTGACCGAAGGCCTCGACGGCCTGCGCGACCGTCTCGCCGAATACGCGTCGATGGGCGCGCGCTTCGCCAAGTGGCGCGCCGTGATCCGCATCGGCGACGCGATCCCGAGCCGGGCCTGCATTGCCACCAACGCACACGCACTCGCGCGCTACGCCGCGCTCTGCCAGGAAGCCGGACTGGTGCCGATCGTCGAGCCGGAAGTGCTGATGGACGGCGATCACACGCTGGCGCGCTGCGCCGCGGTGTCGGTCGAAGTCCTTCACGCGGTCTTCGACGAGCTCGACCTGCAAGGCGTGCTGCTCGAAGGCATGCTGCTGAAGCCGAACATGGTCCTGCCCGGCCTGGCGGCAGCGGACCAGAGCAGCGTCGATGCGGTCGCCGACGCCACCGTCACGTGCCTCTTGCGCACCGTGCCGGCGGCGGTGCCCGGCGTCGCCTTCCTCTCCGGCGGGCAGAGCGCAAAGCTCGCTTCGGCGCGGCTGAACGCCATGAACGTGCGTTTCCGGTCGCGCCTGCCCTGGGCGGTCGCCTTCTCGTTCGCACGCGCCATCCAGCAGCCCGCGCTCGAAGCGTGGCACGGCCGCGCCGAGAACGTGGCGGCGGCGCAAGCCGCCCTCTTCCACCGCGCCGACTGCAACCGCGCAGCGCGGCGCGGCGACTACGACGCAAGCGCCGACGCGCCGCGACCCGCCTGACCCACTGCGAGATTCCGATGTCCGATTCCCTCGACGAGCTGTGCGTCAACACCCTCCGCTTCCTGTCCGTCGACATGGTCCAGAAGGCCGACAGCGGCCATCCCGGCCTGCCTCTCGGCGCCGCGCCGATGGCCTACGCGCTCTGGGACCGGCACCTGAAGCACAACCCTGCCGATCCGCTCTGGCCCGATCGCGACCGCTTCGTGCTCTCCGCCGGGCATGGATCGGCCCTGCTCTACAGCCTGCTCCACGTCACCGGCTACGACCTCTCGCTCGACGACCTCAAACAGTTCCGGCAATGGGGCAGCAAGGCGCCAGGCCACCCCGAGCGCGGCCATACGGCCGGCGTCGAGGTCACGACCGGGCCGCTCGGCCAGGGCTTCGCGAACGCGGTGGGCATGGCCATCGCCGAAGCGCATCTCGCCGCGCGCTACAACCGCCCGGGCCGCACGGTCGTCGACCACCGGACCTGGGTCATCGCCAGCGACGGCGACCTGATGGAAGGCGTCGCGTCGGAAGCGGCGTCGCTGGCCGGTCATCTCCAGCTCGGCAAGCTGATCTGCCTCTACGACGACAACTCCGTCACCCTCTCGGCCGGCGTCGACATGACGTTCACCGAAGACCGCGCGAAACGCTTCGAGGCTTACGGCTGGCAGACGATCGACGTGGCCGACGGCAACGATCTCGATGCCATCGACGCGGCGCTCGAGGCGGCGCAAGCCGAGACGGCGCGGCCGTCGCTGATCTTGGTCCGCACCCATCTCGGCTTCGGCTCGCCCGAGCAGGACAGCTTCAAGGCCCACGGCTCGCCGCTCGGCGTGGCCGACGTCGCCAAGACCAAGGCGAAGCTCGGCTGGCCGGCGGAGCCCGCGTTCCTGGTGCCTCCCGAGGCCTCGACGCATTTCCGCAAGGCGCTCGAGCGCGGCGCCAAGGCCGAGGCGGACTGGAGACAGCGCATTCAGGCCTACGGCACGGCCTTCGCCGACCTCGCGCTCGAACTGCAGACGCGCCTCGACGGCAAGCTGCCCGAGGGATGGGACGCCGACGTGCCCACCTTCCCGGCCGACGCCAAGGGCATGGCGACACGGGTTGCCGGCGGCAAGGTGATGAACGCGATCGGGAACAGAGTGCCGGCACTCGCCGGCGGCTCGGCCGATCTCGACCCTTCGACGCACACCGAGCTGAAGGGCATGGGTGACTTCAACCCGCAGTTCCAACCGGGCGAGGACAGCGAAGGATCGGACAGCGCGGGCTGGAGTCACGCCGGACGCAACATCCACTTCGGCGTGCGCGAGCATGCGATGGGCGCCATCGTCAACGGCCTCGCGGCGCACGGCGGCTTCATCGGTTACGGCTCGACCTTCCTCATCTTCTCGGACTACATGCGGCCGCCGATCCGGCTCGCTGCATTGATGGGCCTGCACGTGATCCACGTCTTCACCCACGACAGCCTGGCGCTCGGCGAGGACGGGCCGACCCACCAGCCGGTCGAGCAACTGGCGAACCTGCGTGCGGTTCCGAACCTCACCCTTCTGCGCCCGGCCGATGCGAACGAGACGGCCGTGGCCTGGAAGATCGCGGCCGAGACCCGCGGCCGACCCGTCCTGCTCGCGCTGACCCGGCAGGGTGTCGCCACCCTCGACCGCAGCCGATACGCGAGCGCCGAGGGAACGCGCCGCGGTGCCTATGTGCTGAATGATGCGGGCACCGGCGTGCCGGTGCTGATCCTCATCGCCAGCGGCTCCGAGGTGGGCCTGATCCTGGCCGCCGCCGACGCCCTGGCGAAGGAGGGGATCGCCGTGCGCTGCGTGTCGATGCCGAGCTGGGATCTCTTCGAGTCGCAGCCGCAAAGCTATCGCGACGAGGTCCTGCCGCCTGCTGTGACGGCACGGCTGGCGGTCGAGCTCGGCGTCGAGCAAGGCTGGAGCCGTTACGTGGGCGACCGCGGCCACACGCTGTCGGTCGATCGCTTCGGCGCGTCGGCACCGGCGGGCGTGCTGATGGCGAACTATGGCTTCACCGCAGCAAATGTCGTCGCCGAGGCGCGCAAGTTGCTCGCCTCGACCG
>JAYTYH010000133.1:0-5861 GCA_043742485.1 Rhizobacter sp. | reverse complement strand
GAAGCCGCTTGCATAAGGGCGTAGCAAAAGCGTTCGCCTGCCCTGACTTGAAATACCCTGGCGAGCCTGCAACTTTGCCCCGTGCAGCAGGCTCCAATTTTGCTTCGCGCAATATACTGAGGATTGTTTCAATGGCTATAAGTGGGTCCGGCAAAGGCCGAGAGGGGTTGTTCATGGGGGTCAAACTCAAAGTCGCCGGCTGGCTGGCGCTCGGCGCCGTCGCCGGAGCGCTCGCCACGATGCAGTTCGAGGCCACCGCCCGCAACACCGTGGCTAGCCTTCCGGTCGAGGAATTGAGGCAGCTTGCCGACGTGTTCGGCATGGTCAAGAGCGACTACGTGGAGCCGGTCGACGAGAAAAAGCTGATCAGCGACGCCATCGGCGGCATGGTCGCCGGGCTCGATCCGCACTCGCAGTACTTCGACAAGAAGAGTTTCAAGGAATTCCGAGAGGCCACCACCGGCCGCTTCGTCGGCATCGGCATCGAGATGGCCATGGAAGACGGCCTCGTCAAGGTCGTCAGCCCGATCGAAGGCTCGCCCGCGTTTCGCGCCGGCATGAAGAGCGGCGACCTGATCACCAAGATCGACGACGCGCTGGTCAAGGGCCTCAGCGTCGACCAGGCCGTGAAGAAGATGCGCGGCGAGCCGAACACCAAGGTGGTGCTGACGGTGTTCCGCAAGTCCGAGAGCCGCACCTTCTCGGTCAACATCGTGCGCGAAGAGATCCGCACGCAGAGCGTTCGCGCCAAGATCATCGAGCCGGGCTACGGCTGGATCCGCGTCAGCCAGTTCCAGGACCGCACGGTGGAGGACTTCTCCACCAAGCTGGCCGATCTTTACAAACAGGACCCGAACATGAAGGGCCTGATCCTCGACCTGCGCAACGACCCGGGCGGCTTGCTCGAAGGCGCGATCGCGGTCTCGGCGGCCTTCCTGCCGGCCGAGGCGGTGGTCGTGACCACCAACGGCCAGATCCCCGACTCGAAGGCCACCTTTAAGGCCTCGCCGGAGTTCTACCAGCGCCGCGGCGGCGCCGACCCGTTGAAGCGCCTGCCCGACGCCGTCAAGAAGGTGCCGCTGATCGTTCTCGTGAACGAAGGTTCGGCCTCGGCGAGCGAGATCGTCGCCGGTGCGCTGCAGGACTACCACCGCGGCACCATCATGGGCGCTCAGACCTTCGGCAAAGGCTCGGTGCAAACTGTGCGGCCGCTGTCGCCGGACACAGCGCTGAAGATCACGACCGCGCGCTACTACACGCCGAGCGGCGCCTCGATCCAGGCCAAGGGCATCGTTCCCGACGTGATGCTCGACGAGACCGCTGAGGGCAACCTCTTCGCCGCGCTGCGCACCCGCGAGGCCGATCTCGACAAGCACCTGCAAAGCGGCCAGGGCGCCGAGGTGAAGGACGAAGCCCGCGAGAAGGCGCGCGAGGAAGCGCGCAAGCGCTTCGAGGCCGAGGTCGCCGCCCGCAACGGCGCCCCGAAGCCGCCGATCGAATTTGGCAGCGCCGAGGACTTCCAGCTCAGCCAGGCGCTTAACCGCCTCAAGGGCAAGACCGTGCTGGCGAGCAAGACCGCCGTCGAGCGCAAACCTGAAGTCGAGACCAACTGACCCCGGCAGTCGTCGTGACCTGAACGACGACGACCTGCTGCGGTATTCGCGGCACATCCTGCTCGACGACATCGGCATCGAGGGCCAGCGCGCGCTGGCATCTGCCCGCGTCCTCGTCGTCGGCGCCGGTGGTCTCGGCTCCCCGGTCGCGCTCTATCTCGGTAGCGCCGGCGTCGGCACCCTGACGGTGGCCGATAGCGACTGTGTCGACCTCACCAACTTGCAGCGCCAGATCGCGCACGGCGTGGCGCGCGTCGGCATGGCTAAGGCAGAGTCGGCGGCGCTGGCGGTGGCTGCGCTCAACCCCAAGGTGACAGTCACGGCCATCGACGAGCGCCTGGCCGGCGCCCGGCTCGACGAGCTCGTAGCGGCGGCCGATGTCGTCGTCGACTGCAGCGACAACTTCGCGACCCGCCACGCCGTCAACGCGGCCTGCGTCGCTCACGCCAGGCCTTTGGTGGCAGGCGCGGCGATCGGCTTCGACGGCCAGGTTTCCGTCTACGACACGCGCGATGCCGCCGCGCCCTGCTACGCCTGCGCCTTCCCGCGCGACGCCGCTTTCGAAGACGTCGCCTGCGCCACGATGGGGGTGTTCGCGCCGCTGGTCGGCATCATCGGCAGCGTGCAGGCGGCCGAAGCGCTGAAGCTGCTCCTCGGCATCGGCACCTCGCTCGTCGGCCGGCTGCTGATGCTCGACGCGCGGTCGATGGAATGGACAGAAATCGCCGTCGGCCGCGATCCGGGGTGTGCGGTGTGCTCGATTCACCACCGCGCCGCTTCGACCACGACGGCGAGTGCAACCTAGAAGGCTGTCTACTCGACCGTGATGTTCGCGGCCTTGATGATCTTGGCCCAGCGCGAGATCTCGTCGTTCAGGAATAGAGAGAACTTGTCGGCGGCTCGCGCGTCGACGGTGAAGCCCTGTGTGCGAGCGCGCTCCGCGACATCGGGCGTCTGCAGGATCTTCAGCACCTCGGTGTCCAGCTTGGCGACGATGAGATCGGGCGTCGCGGCCGGCACCATCATCGCCGTCCAGTTCTCGACGAGCAGCGCCGGCATGCCGGCCTCGGCCGTCGTCGGCACGTCGGGCAGGGCCGGATGGCGGGCGGCGCTGCAGATCGCGAGCGCTCGCAGCTTGCCGCTCTTGACGTGCGCGAACGACTCCGGAAAGTTGGAGAAGATGACGTCGAGCTGGCCGCCGATGAGGTCGCTGATCGACGGCGCGCCGCCCTTGTAGGGCACGTGTTGGATCTTCGTCTTGGCGATGTCGTTGAAGAGGGCGAGCGTGAGATGCACCGGCGTGCCGTTGCCGCTTGAGCCGGCATTGAGCGGCCGCGCCTTTGCGGCCTGGACCAGATCGGCGAAGGTCTTGATCGGGCTGGTCACCGGCACGACGATCAGCATCGGCGAGCCGGCCAACAGGGCGACCGGCTTCAAGTCCTTCGTGAAGTTGTAAGGCGCCTTCGGGAACATCGTGACGTTCGACGCATGGGCGAGCGTGATCGCGAGCAGCGTCAGGCCGTCGCCCGGCGACTTGGCCACGGCGTCGGCACCGATCTGGCCGCCACCACCGGGCTTGTTGTCGATGATGACGTTGACCTTCCAGCGCTCACCGAGCTGCTGGCCGACGATACGTGCCATCGAGTCGGTGAGGCCGCCCGGCGGGAAGGGCACGACGTAGCGGATCGTCGAGCCGGCCTTCGGATAGTCGGTGCCGCCCTGGGCGTGGGCGAAGAAAGGCAAGGTGCCAAGGCCGGCGAACAGCAGATCACGTCGTTGCATGGAATCTCCAGTCGAAAGAAGGATGCTGCGATGCCATCGCGACCCGCGCAACCCTACTCGTTGTCGCGGCTTCGGCTAAGCGGCGAGCGTGGCGAGGATCGCGTCGCCGACCTCGAGGCCGTTGCGCTCGGCCCGCAGCAGCAAGGCGTCGCGGCGGGCGCCGGGCAGGCGCACGCCGTCGTCGCTCAGCATCTCAGCGACCAGCACCTCGATGCGGTCGAGGAACTCGCCGCGGCCTGCGAGCGCGCCGGGATCGATGACCAGGAACGCCTGGCCGATGCCGGGGCGGTTGCCTTCGTCGACGAAGAAGCTCGAGGCCTCGAAGCCGAAGTGGGCGCCGATGAGCGCCGTCACCAGCAGCTCGACGACGAGCGCCAGCATCGCGCCCTTGCTGCTCGAGGCGGCGCCGACGGCGAGCATCGAGCCGGCGAGGCCGGCCTTCGGGTCGGTCGTCGGCTGGCCGTCGGCGTCGAGCGCCCAGCCGATCGGGATCGGCTGGCCGGCCTTGGCGGACACCATGAGCTTGCCGCGAGCGACCTCGCTCAGGCTGAGATCGATGAGCAGCGGCGGGCCATCGCGGCGCGGGAAGATCGCCGCGATCGGATTGGTGCCGAAGACGGCGTGCCGGCCGCCGGCCGCGGGCATGGCCGCCGGCGAGTTGGCAAAGCCGAGCCCGACCAGGCCGCCGGCCGCGGCCACGCGCAAGTGATCGACGATGACGCCGGCATGGTGGCTGCGCACGACGCCCGCGAAGCCGATGCCGAACTCGCGGGCCCGTGCCGAGGCTTCGGCCACCGCGAGGGCGCAGGCCGGAAACGCCAGGCCTTCGCCTGCGTCGATGACGGCGACGGCGCCCTTGCTCGTCAGCACACGCGGCAGCGCGGCGCCGTCGACGCGGCCGTTCTTCAGGTGCGTCGCGTACTGGGCGACGCGGCTGAGGCCGTGCGAGCCGAGGCCCTGCGCTTCGGCGAGCACGAGCGCAGCGGCGGTCGCTTCGGCCATTGCCTCGCCGGCGCCGGCGGCCACGAGCGTGGCGGCGACGCGGCGTCGCGCATCGGCCATCGACAGCGTCGCCATCAGCGCAAGGCCTCCAGCAGCTTGCTCGCGATGAGCATCGAGACGCGCTCGTTCGCCTCGAAGGTGACGCCGGCGACGTGCGGCGTCAGCACCAGGTTCGGGCAGCCTTCGAATGCCGATTCCGCGGCGAAGGGCTCGTGTTCGAAGACGTCTATCGCGGCGCCGCCGAGATGGCCGCTGCGCAGCGCCGCGGCGAGCGCCGGTTCGTCGACGATGCCGCCGCGCGCCGTGTTGACGAGGATCGCGCCGCGCTTCATGGCGGCGATGCGGGCGGCGTCGAACAGGCCGCGCGTGGCCTCGACCAGCGGCACGTGCAGGCTGACGACATCCGACGTGGCGATCAGTGCGTCGAACCCGACCGGCGAGACGCCTGTGGTCGCGTAGACGGCATCGGCAGGCGGCAGCGCCGGATCGAAGGCGACGACGCGCATGCCAAGGCCAGCCGCGAGCTTCGCCACGAGCTGGCCGATCGAGCCGAAGCCGACCAGCCCCAGCGTCTTGCCGGCGATCTCATGGCCAGCTGAGAGTGCCGTGCGCGGCCAGGCGCCGCCGGCGACCGCCGCAGTCGAGCCATAGGCGCCGCGCAGCAACAGCATCGCCGTGGCGATCACGTACTCGGCGACAGAAAGCGCGTTGGCGCCGGTCGCGGGAATCACCTCGATGCCACGCGCTTCGCAAGCCTTCACGTCGATGTTGTCGAGGCCGACGCCGAGCCGGCCGACGACCTTGCAGCGCACCATCGCCTCGAGCAGCGCGCCACGCACCTGCGTGCGGTTGCGGACGACGAGCGCGTCGGCCGCTGCCGCTTCGCGCAGCAACCGCGGCATATCGTCGACGAGCACAGCGTCGTGGCAGACGTCGTGCACGGCGGCGAGCTGCGCCAAGGCGCGCTCGTCCATGAACTCCGCGACGACGATGCGCGCCATCGAGATCAGGCCAGCCTCGACCTCACGCGGATCAAGCCGACTCGTACAGGCGCGTCATCACGAACTCGCGATGGCCCAGCGCCTCGGCCGCAGTGAGCCGGCCGTTGGCCGTGCGCAGCATGCATTCGAGCAACTGGTCGCCGGCCTGGTCGAGGTTGATCTCGCGCTGCAGCAGGCCCGAGGTGTCGACGTCGATGTGCTCGCTCATCAGCCGCACGGTGCGCGGGTTGGCGCAGATCTTGATCACCGGCAGGATCGGATTGCCGATGACGTTGCCCTGGCCAGTGGGGAAAAAGTGCACCGCGTATCCCGAGGCGGCGCACAGCGTGACCATCTCGGCAGCGGCGCTCGAAGAGTCCATGAACCAGAGGCCCGGGTGCGTCGGCATCTCGGCCTTGTCGAGCACGCCGTCGACGGTGCAGATCTTGCCGATCTTCTGGATGTTGCCGAGCGCCTTTTCCTC
>JAYTYH010000132.1:0-3826 GCA_043742485.1 Rhizobacter sp. | reverse complement strand
GGCGTAGACGAGCACCTTGGTGCCCATGTCGGCGACGTCGCCCCAGGCGAAGCCGTGCGTGATCGAGATCGAGAGGATGCCGTCGTGGCCCTCGAGCGCCTGCAGCCGGTCGACGAAGCTGCGTGCCGGCTCGCGCGAGGTGTGCACGGTGACGATCATTTCGCAGTCGACCACCGCCGCGACCGGGTCGGCGCGGCCCTCGGCCTTGGCGGCGCAGAGATCGACGACCTCGTAGGCGCGCTCGAGGATGTCGGTGTGCGGATATTCCTTGTAGGCGACGAGCACGTCGGCGTTGGCGAGCATGGCCGCCGTGAGGTGGTTGTGCGGGTCGAGCTCGGCGCCGACCACCACCTCGGGCCCGGCGATCTCGCGCACGCGGGCCAGCAGGTCGCCCTCGCAGTCGTCGTAGCCGTCGGCGACCATCGCGCCGTGCAGGCCGAGCAGCACGATGTCGACCGGCAGCGCGGCGCGCAGGTCGGCGAGCAGCTCGTCGCGCAGCGTCTCGTAGGCCAGGCGCGTCGTCGTGCCGCTGGGCTGCGCCGCCGCGACCATGCCTTCGACGAGGTCCCAGCCCAGCGCGGCGCCGCGCTGGCGCGCCGCCCAGAGCGGGCCGGCGAAGAAGGTCATCTCGTTCGGGTGGGTGCCGGCCGGGTAGTAGCCGCGGTCGCGGAACGACGCCAGGCCCGTCGGCATCGGCGCGAAGGTGTTGGTCTCGGTGGCGAGGCCGGCGCTGAAGACACGCATGGGTTCCTTTCAGGCGGCCGCGGGTGCGCCGTGGAGACGGGCCGGCGACAGCATCGCAGCGTCGAGGCCGAAGGCGGCGATGCGCTCTGGCAGCGGCAGGCCGCGGGCGAGCGCGGCGCAGGCCTCGCCCATGGCCGCGGAGGTCTGGATGCCGTAGCCGCCCTGCGCGGCGACCCAGAAGAAGCCGGGCGCGTCGGCGTCGAAGCCACCGACCAGGTCACCGTCGGCGACGAACGAGCGCAGCCCGGCCCAGCGCCGCGCCGGCCGCCCGACCTGCAGCGTCGTCATGGTCTCGATGCGGTCGATCGCCATCGCGATGTCTAGCTCCTCGGGCTGCACGTCCTGCGGCTCCATCGGGTCCTCGTTGGCGGGCGAACCGAGCAGCATCCCGGCATCCGGCTTGACGTACCAGGTGTGGTCGACGCCGACGAACATCGGCCAGGCCGCCGTCGCCATCCCGGCCGGCGGCGCGAACACGAAGGCGGAGCGGCGCTTGGGCACGAGGCCGATCGGCGCCACGCCGGCGAGGCGCGCGACCGCGTCGCACCAGGCGCCGGCGGCGTTGACGACGACCGGGGCTTCGTAGTCGAGCCCGCTGGCCGTCAGGCGCCAGACGCCGGCGCCGGCCTGCCGGAGCGCCGTCACCTCGGCATTGCCGACGAGCTCGCCGCCGTGGCGGCGGATGGCGCGCAGGTAGCCGTGGTGCAAGGTGTGCACGTCCATGTCGGCAGCGTCGGGTTCGTAGACCGCACCGGCGAGCCGGTCGGCGCGCAGCACCGGCACCAGCGCCAGGGTCTCGGCGGGATCGAGCCGGCGGGCGCGGTCGGTCACGGCGCTCATGACCTGCCACTGCTCTTCGAGCAGCGCTTCCTGGCCGGCCGAGCCGACCAGCAGGGCGCCGCGCGGCGACAGGATCGGCCGCTCGACGAAGCCATGCGGCGGTGTGTCGAGGAAGGCGCGGCTGGCCATCGTCAACGCCCGCACCTGCGGCGTGCCGTAGCTTTCCATGAAGAGCGCCGCTGAACGGCCGGTCGAGTGGTAACCCGGCTGGTCTTCGCGCTCGAGCAGGATGACGCGGCCGTGCGGCGCCAGCCAGTGGCCGATCGACGCGGCGGCGATGCCGCTGCCGACGATGAGGAAATCGGCACTGCGAGCGGTGGGCATCGGGGCAATGGTCGGGGATCGGTAGCGGGGCGAGAGCGAACGAAGCATATCCGGGCCCCCTAGGCTGCCGCGACGTACGCGAGACCGCAGGCGCGCGATTTGCCCTGACGCGGCGCCGCCCCGCGCCGCCTCCCGAAAGATTCCGTTGCCTCAGCCCCTCGCCCCAGGCCGAACTGGCCGGCGGCCCGTCGCCGTCCTGCTCGGGGCGCTGCTCGCGGTGGCGGTCGTCGGCCTGCTCGTCCTTCTCGCCTTGGCCTGGCATCGGACCTTGCCGGCGACGAGCGTGGTGCCGGTCGCCTTCGACGCTGCGGTCGTCGAGCGCGGCGCCGACCTCGCCGCGCTCGGCAACTGCGCCAGCTGCCACACCGCCCGCGACGGCCAGCCCTACGCCGGTGGCGTGCCGCTGGCGACCGGCTTCGGCACGCTGCACGGCACCAACATCACGCCCGAGCGCGAGACCGGCATCGGCGACTGGTCGGAGGCGGCCTTCGTTCGCGCCATGCGCGAGGGCGTCGCCCGCGACGGCAGCCAGCTCTACCCGGCCTTCCCCTACGACCACTTCGGGCGCATCGCCGACGACGATCTGCGCGCGCTGTACGCCTTCGTGATGACGCGTGACCCGGTGCACGCCGCCAACGTTGCCAACGACCTGCGCTTCCCGTTCGGCTTCCGGCCGCTGGTGGCCGGCTGGAACCTGCTGTTCCTGCGCCGCGCCGCCTTTCAGCAAGATCCGGGGCGCAGCGTCGAGTGGAACCGCGGCGCCTACCTGGCCGACGCGCTCGGCCATTGCAGCGGCTGCCATGCACCGCGCAACGCGCTCGGCGCCGAGAAGACCGGCCGCGGCCTGGCCGGCGGCGAAGCCGAGGGCTGGACCGTGCCGGCGCTCGATGCGCGCTCGCCGTCGCCGCTGCCGTGGACGGTCGAGCAGCTCACCGAGTACCTGCGCACCGGCATCACGCACGACCACGCGATGGCCGCCGGGCCGATGCAGGAAGTCGTCACCAGCCTGGCACGCGCGCCGGCCGACGACGTGCGCGCGATCGCCGTCTACGTCCAGTCGCAGACGGGCGCGGCCACGCCAGCGCGGCAGGCGCGCGCCGAGGGCGCGATGCGCCGCGCGTCGCTCGGGCCGCTGGCGCGGGTGCGGGCCGACACCGGCGCCGCCGCCCCGAGCGGCGTCGACCCCGAGCTGCTTCGCCTCGGCGAGAGCGTCTACCAGGGCGCCTGTGCCGGCTGCCACGATCTCGGCCGCGCGGTGTCGTCGAGCGGCGCCCTGCGCCTGCCGCTCGCGGTGGCCGTCTACGACCCCGATCCGCGCAGCCTGCTGCGCATCGTCCGCCAGGGCATCGCGCCGGGGCCGGCACAACCGGGGCGCTGGATGCCGGCCTTCGGCACGATGCTCACCGACGGGCAGCTCGTCGCCCTGCTCGCCTACCTGCGCAGCAGCGCTGCCGATGCACCGCCGTGGCCCGACCTGGCCCGGCACGTGCGCGAAACGAAAGCAGCGCCATGATCACGCTCAACGTCAACGGCACGGCCCGCCAGGTCGACGCCGACCCGGCCACGCCGCTCCTCTACGTGCTGCGCGACGACCTCGCCCTCAACGGCGCCAAGTTCGGCTGTGGCCTCGGCCAGTGCGGCGCCTGCACGGTGATGATCGACGGCGCCGCCGCCTATTCCTGCCTGATGCCGATCGCCCTCGTCGGCCAGCGACCGGTGAAGACCGTGGAAGGCCTCGGCAGCGTCGACAAGCCGGGCATCCTGCAGCAGGCCTTCATCGACGAGCAGGCGGCGCAGTGCGGCTACTGCATCGCCGGCATGATCATGCGGGCGCAGGCCCTGCTCGAGCGCCAGCCCAACCCGAGCGACGCCGAGATCCGGCGCGAGATGGCGCCCAACCTGTGCCGCTGCGGCACCC
>JAYTYH010000131.1:0-4353 GCA_043742485.1 Rhizobacter sp. | reverse complement strand
TTTCGTCGACAAGCGCGAACTCGTCACGCTGATGACGCTCGGCGCCGCGCCCGAGTTGCTGGTGCTCGGTTACCTGCGCAACCAACGGCTGGTCGACCGCGTCGACGACATCGAATCGATCACCGTCGACTGGGAGGTGCAGGCCGCCGCCGTCAAGACCCGCGCCGGCATCGAGCGCTTCGACGAGAAAACCGCGAAGCGTGTCGTCACCACCGGATGCGGCCAGGGAACGGTGTTCGGTGACCTGATGGGCGATCTGGCGTCGATCCGCCTGCCGGCGGCAGACGATCCCACCGCGCGCGTCAGTCAGCAGGCGCTTTACGGTCTCCTGAACGCAATGCGCCTTCAGGAGACTACCTACAAGTCGGCCGGATCGGTGCATGGTTGTGCGTTGTTCAAACAGGACGAATTGGTGATGTTCGTCGAGGACGTCGGCCGTCACAACGCGATCGACACAATCGCCGGCTGGATGTGGCTCAACGAGGTGAGCGGTGGCGACAAGATCTTCTACACGACCGGCCGCCTGACGAGCGAGATGGTGATCAAGTCGGCGCAGATTGGCGTGCCGATCGTCGTCTCGCGCAGCGGCATCACGCAGATGGGTCATCAGCTCGCTCACCAGCTCGGTCTCGCGCTGTTCGGCCGCGCGACCAACCGTCATTTCATCTGCTACAGCGGCCTCGATCGCTTCGACTCGCAGCCAGAGCCTGCGCGGGCTGGGGTGGGCGTGTAGCGGACAAAGGCGCCCCAGGCATGAACGCGAGCCTGCCGCGAGCCCTCGAGATCGAAGCCTTCGTGCCCGCAAAGAACTTCCAGCGGTCGAAGCAGTTCTACGAGGCGCTCGGCATCGCCTGCGAGTTCGTCACTGGCGACCTCACCGGCATGCGGCCATGCTGCCAACGAAAGTTCACGCTTTTCGACCCGAGCGGCGTGCTGTGGCGCATCGCGCAGCCAGCGGTGTCGTGACGCTGCACGAGGTGGTACAACACTGGCCTTTCACCCAACCCGAAGGGACGCACATGAGCGCTGACAAAGACCGCGGCATTCGCCGCCAGAAGCAAAAACGGGCGAAAGCCATGAAGCAGCAGTCGCGTGAAAAGCGTACGCCGGAGCCCGCAGCGTCGGCCAGGAAGCCTGCCTGACTGCAGATCGCAATGAGCGCTATCCGCCGACGTCTGCGCTCGCGCTGAAGCTATGCGCAGCGTGGTTACCGGCGCCCTGCGCCGGCCCGTCGCTCAGGGAGACCCGGAGGCGCCGCTGGCGGGCGGCATTGCGCTCGGCAGGCTCGGGTCCGAGGCGGGAGACGACGCCGCCATCGCCGAGCCTGACGCGCCATTCATCGGCATCGGTGCGGAGGCACTCAGCACCGCCGTCGACGGCGCAGAGGCCGCCATTGCCGCGTCTGCGTCGCTTCGTTTGCTGCACGCACCGAGCGCAAAAAGCGCAAGCGAGATGCATGCGGTTCCGAAAAGAGTGACAGGGTGGCGTTTCATCAGGGTCTCCGGGTAATGCCGCGCGATGCCGGTGCGACCCATGGCCGGGCGCAGGCCGTGGGTCGGACCTCGCGACGGCGGGCTTTAGCGATAGACGTCTTGCGCGCGGTTCGTGGTCCAGGACTTCTCGAGGTAGGCCGCGTCCTCGTCGTTGCGCGGCCTGACCCCCATCAGAATGCCGCCATTCTTGATCCCATCGTCATAGCGCTTCATGCGTTCTTCGGGGATTCCCCAGCCGACCAGTGCGCCGATGATGCCGCCGGAGGCAGCGCCCGCACCCGCACCCGCCACAGCCGCGGCAAGCGGCCCGGCGATGATGAGACCAAGCCCCGGCAGCACGAGCGTGGTGCCCACCGCTGCGACTGCCGCGGCGATCGCTCCGAGGGTGCCGCCGATCGCACCGCCGATGCCCGCGCCTTCGGCTGCCTTGTTGCCGAGTTCGGTCTCCTCGCCAGCCGTGGCGAAATGACGCTTCTTCGTGTCTTCGGACATCACCACGTTGACATCGTCCTTCGCGTACCCGCGTTCCGCCAAGGCGTTGTAGCCCTGCTCGGCGCTGTCGCGGTCCGGGAACAGGCCGGTCATCAGTTGTCGATCGGTCGCCATCAGAGTCTCCTTCGGGGTTCGTTGAGTTGATCGATCGGGTCACTCGCACCGCATCGATCGCGCGATCCGTCGGGACGACGGATCGACTTCAATTTATCCATCACCGGGCCACCCGAATGCCGGACACCGGGCCCCGCGCCTCGATGCTTCGAGCACCTGCGAACGTGAGCGGCCTCCTACACGATGCAGCGCATGCGCTGAAAAGCCCGGTCACTCGGGCGCTTTTCGACGCGCAGACGACACGCAAGCTGCAACAAACTGGCGCGTCGGCACGACCGCAGGAGGCCACCATGTCACTCTTTCGAAGCACAGTCTCTCGCCTTTACGCGATCGGCACGGCCTGCACGTTCTCGGGCGCCTGGTTGACCGGCGAAACCGGCTCGATGCTGCCGCTCGCACTCGGCGCCTCCGCGGCGCTCGTGTGTGGCGCACCGCTCGTGGTCGCGCTGTGGCAGCGCGCCCGCCTACCGCGGCGGCGCTAGCCCCGGACCGCTCGGACCGGCCGCCCGAGTACCTCGCCGCGTTGCCGCCCGCCGTCGGCAACTGCCACGAAGGCGCGCCACGCCAACATGGTCGTGGCCGGCGCGTCGAACTTCATCCCGCGCTTCGTGAACTCGCTGATCATTGCCTTCGGCTCGACGACTCTGTCGGTCGGCTTCGGTGTGATGGCGGCCTACCGACGCAGCCTGCCCGGGCCAGGTCTTCACCTCGCCCACACCCGACCAGATGCTCGCCGCCGCCGGCGTGCTTTTCATCGTGAAGAACTACTCGGGCGACATGATGAATTTCCAGATGGCCGCCGAGATGCTGGACCGCGACAACGCGACCGTGATCGTCAACGACGACGTCGCGGTCGAGAACTCGACCTACACCACCGGCCGGCGCGGCGTGGCCGGCACGCTCATTGTCGAGAAGATCGTCGGCGCCGCGGCCGAGCGCGGGGACGACCTCGCCGCGCTGAAGAAGCTCGGCGATGCGGTCAACAAGGCCACCGCGTCGATGGGCGTCGCGCTCACGTCGTGCACCGTGCCGGCGGCCGGCAAGCCGACCTTCCAGATCGGCGCGGACGAGATCGAGATAGGCGTCGGCATTCACGGCGAGCCTGGCCGGCAGCGCGTCAAGCTCGTGTCGGCCGACGACATCGCCGCCGAGTTGACCTGTGCGGTCCTGAAGGACTTGTCGCTCGAGCCCGGCCAGGAAGTGCTGCTGCTCGTGAACGGCGTCGGCGGCACGCCGTTGATGGAGCTCTACGTGATGGTCAACGCGGTGCGCAAGACATTGGCCGGCGCCGGTGTGAAGGCCGCGCGCCACCTGACCGGCTCGTACGTGACGTCGCTCGAGATGGCCGGCTGCTCGGTGACGATCACCGCGGTCGATGCCGCGTGGCTCGCGCTGTGGGACGCGCCGGTGCACACCGAGGCGCTGCGCTGGGGCGTCTGAAGTTCAGACCAGGCCGTCGAACGGCAGCACGTCGACGAGTTCGCCGGCGGCTACATCGCCCTGCGTGTGATGCAGCACGACCAGGCCATTGGCCTCGCTCATGCTGCGCAGGATGCCCGAGCCCTGCGAGCCGGTGATGCGCACTTCGAAGCCCGCGCCATCGGCCGCGCGCGTGACGATGCCGCGCTGGTACTCCGTTCGTCCGGGCTTCTTGCGCATCGGCACGGTACTCGCGGCGCGCAGCATCGGCATCGGCTGCACCGCGGCACCGCTCATCGCGAGCAAGGCGTCGCGCACCAATGCGTAGAAGGTCACCATCACAGCGACCGGGTTGCCGGGCAGGCCGAACAGGATCGCGCTGTGGCCTGCGTCGTCAGCACCCGCGCGCGTGTCGGTCGAGATGCGCCCGATCGCCATCGGCCGGCCTGGCCGCATCGCGATGCGCCAGAACAGCACGTCGCCGAGCGCGGCCATCACCTGCTTGGTGTGGTCGGCCTCGCCGACACTGACGCCACCCGAGGTGATGACCGCGTCGGCATCGCGCGCGGCGGCGCGGAAGGTGGCTTCGAGCGCGACGGGGTCGTCCTTCACGACGCCGAGGTCGATGATCTCGACGCCGAGGCGCGCCAACATGCCCCAGAGCGTGTAGCGGTTGCTGTCGTAGACGCAGCCGGCGGGCAGGTCTTCACCGATCGAGCGCAGCTCGTCGCCGGTCGAGAAGAACGCGACGCGCAGGCGCCGGAACACCGGCACCTCGGCCTGGCCGAGCGAGGCGAGCATGCCGAGATCGGCCGGGCGCAGCACGCGGCCCGCG
>JAYTYH010000130.1:0-27658 GCA_043742485.1 Rhizobacter sp. | reverse complement strand
CGAGCCACTGCGCCTCGTGCCTCGCCTTCGGGCACCTGGCGGGTGCAGCGAGAACCGAGGACTTCGCCGCTCCGTTGCTCGCGGATCTCGCTTTCGGCTTGGTATCGCAAGCTGCATTCACGGCCGCATCGCTCGCCGCCCCTGCCGCCCGCAGCCGCGGCCCGCCGCACTCCTGACCACCTGTCCGACCGACTTCGATCATCGCGCCTCGCGGCGCGTTCGACCCGTCTCATTGATTCATGGAGTTCTGATGTCCCGATTCCGACGTTCACGCGTGGCCGTTGCCATCGCCTTTGCATTTCCGTCCGCATTGCCGCTCGCGGCCCTCGCCACCGACCCGGCACAAGTCATCGCGCAGGCCGGTGCAGCCGCACCTGGCCCGGCTGGCGCAGCGTCTGCGCCGGCACCGCAACAGCTGCAGCGCGTCGACGTCGTCGGTGTGCGCCAACGGCTCGACTCCGCCCGCAACGGCCTCTTGCCGGAGACGGGCAGCACGATCTATCGGTTCAGCCGTGAAGATCTGGGAAATCTTCCGCTCGGCGACAGCACACCGATTAACCAGGTGCTGTTGCGAGTGCCTGGCGTGGTGCAGGATTCGTACGGTCAGCTACACGTCCGTGGCGATCACTCCAACGTCCAGTACCGCATCAACGGGGTCGTCATCCCGGAAGCGATCAGCGGCTTCGGCCAATCACTCGAGACACGCTTCGCCAACAACATCAGCTTCCTGACTGGCGCGCTGCCGGCTCAATACGGCTACCGCACGGCTGGCGTCGTCGACATCCGGACCAAGGGAGATTCGCTCGACAACGGCGGCAGCGTCAGCGTTCTTGGCGGCAGCCACGGCTATCTCGAAACGAACGCCGAAGTGGGTGGCAGCGCCGGAGCCTTCAGCTATTTCTTCACCGGATCCTGGCTGCGCAACAACGTCGGCATCGAGAACCCCACGCCAGAGAGCGGTGCGATTCACGACCGTACCAACCAGTCCAAGGGCTTCGGCTACATGTCGTACCTGCTCGATAGCGACAGCCGGGTCAGCCTTATCCTGGGGACCACCGACAACCGCTTTCAGATCCCGAACAACCCCGGCCAAGCCCCTTCCTTCATGCTGGCCGGCGCTCCGGCCATCGACTCGGTCAACCTCGACGCGCGCCAGCGCGAGAGAAACCGCTTCGCCGTGGTCACGTACCAGGCCTCGGCCGGAAGCGCCTTCGACTACCAGGTCTCGCTGTTCGACCGCTGGACCGACCTGCGCTACAAGCCCGACCCGGTGGGCGATCTCGTTTTCAACGGCATCGCTGCCGACATCACCCGACGCAATTCCGCGAGTGGGTTGCAGCTCGACACGAGCTATCGCTTGAGCGAGGCCCACACCCTGCGCGCGGGGCTGTTCGCGCAGCGGGAGCGATTCACCGTCGGCAACCGATCAACGGTCTTCCCAGCTGCCGAAGACGGTACCCAGTCAACGGACGTGCCCATCACGATTCAAGACGACTCGCGCATCGCCGGCAACCTGTGGGGGGTCTACGTGCAGGACGAATGGCGTCCGGCCAAGGCGCTGACGGTGAACTACGGCCTGCGCTATGACAAGGTCGACACGGTGGTCAACGAAAGCCAGATCAGCCCCCGCATCGGTGCGGTCTACGACGTGACGCCCAACTTCCGGGTCCACGCCGGCTACTCGCGCTACTTCACGCCACCGCCGACGGAAAAGATCGATACAACCTCCGTACAGAAATTCATCGGCACAACCAACGCCCTGCCCTCGGACGCCAACACGGCCGTCAAGTCGGAACGATCGAACTACTACGACATCGGCGCCGCCTTTCAGCTCACGCGCGAGATCACGCTCGGTGTCGACGGCTACTACCGCGACGTCCGGCATCTGCAGGACGAGGGTCAGTTCGGCAACGCTTTGATCTTCTCCGCCTTCAACTACGGGCATGGCAAGATCGGCGGCCTGGAGTTGACCTCGAGCTATCGCGACAAAGGCCTGACGGCCTACGCCAACCTTGGCTTTACGCGGGCCCGCGGCAAAACGGTCGAGACCGGGCAGTTCAACTTCGATGCCGGCGAGCTCGACTACGTTAACGCCAATTACGTACACCTCGACCATGAGCAGCGGCTGACCGCGTCGGCCGGCATCGCCTACCGCTTCGGCAACGGCCTGACGCTCTCGTCGGACGCGCTCTACGGCAGTGGCCTGCGGAACGGTTTCGCCAACACCGAACACTTGCCGAGCTATACGCAGGTCAACCTGGCGGCGGAGAAAACCTTCGACTTCGGTCCGGGCCTCGGCAAGATTAGTGGCCGGCTGGCGGTCCTCAATGTCTTCGACCGGAGCTTCGAGCTGCGCGACGGCTCGGGTATCGGCGTCGGCGCGCCACAGTACGGGACCCGCCGGACCTTCATCGCTGGCGTCACGAAATACTTCTAGGAAGACGCTGCTTCGGGTCCTATTTGGCTCGATCCGGCAAGGCGTCGGCGCATCTTTGCGATCAAGGATGAAGCTGCGGCGGGTCAAAGGGGATGAACGAGAGGTCCGATCAAAACGACCCTGAGCAGCCGAGCTCCGCCCAAAGCGACTCGGGCCAGGCTCTGCCGCGACCCGGCGCCGTCCTCTCGACCCTACGATTGCAGCCTTTTAAGTGCCCGCATGAAGCCCCAGACCGTCCGCACCGTCGCCGTCGTCGTTCTCGCCGCGGCCGCCTTCTATCTCCTGCACGGCCTGATCGCACCGATCGTGTGGGCCGGGCTCATCGCCGTGGCGACGTGGCCGCTGCACGACCGGCTGCGCCGCGCCGTCGGCGCGCGCTTCGAGATCGCCAGCGCGCTGCTGCTGACGGGCGCGGTGGTGCTGTTCCTCGTCGTGCCGATCGGCACCATCGCGATCCGCGCCTGGCACGAGACACCGGCGCTGCTGCACCTGTGGTCGTCGAGCCAGCAGGCCGGGCTGCCGGCGCCGGGGTGGGTCGCGCAGCTGCCTGGCGTCGGCGGCTGGGCCTCGACCCAGTGGAACGACACGATCGGCGAGCCGGGTGCGCTCAGCGGCTACCTGCACTCGATGCTCGGCGGTCTCGACGTGGCGACCGGTCGCACGATGGTCTTCTTCCTCGGTCATCACGCGATGGCGTTCTTCTTCTGCGTCATCGTGCTGTTCTTCCTCTACCTCGACGGCGACGCCCTCGCTGCCCAGATCGACGCCGTCGTCTTCCGCCACATCGGTCCGGCCGGCCGGCGCACGCGGCTCATCGTCGTGAACTCGGCGCGCGGTGCGGTCAACGGCATCGTGCTCGTCGGCCTCGGCGTCGCGGTGCTGATGACGATCGCCTATGCCGTCGCCGGCATGCCGCACCCGGCCGCTCTCGGCCTGGCCACCGGCCTGCTCGGCATGGTGCCGTTCGGAGCCATGCTCGTGCTCGCCGGCGTCGTCCTCTTTCTCGTCGCCACCGCGGCCTGGTCGACGGCGATCTGGCTCGCCGTGTTCGGCGTCATCGCGATCTTCATCGCCGACCATTTCGTGCGGCCGGCGTTCATGGCCGGCGCCGGCAAGCTGCCGCTGGTGCTGGCACTGCTCGGCATCGTCGGCGGCCTCGAGACCTTCGGCGTGCTCGGTCTCTTTCTCGGGCCGGTGCTGCTCGCCGTCGTTGCCGCCGTGTGGCGTGATCTGGGCGCGCGGGAGCCCGACGCCATCGGGAAGCCTCCGGGCGCCGCCAGCGATCTGCCGAACAGATGAAGCCGTGCCGGGCGCTGCGCCCGCACGCCTCGGCCCCGGCGCGCGCCATCGTCCTGCCCGACATCACCTGGCACGTGACTTCGGGCACCGAGACCACGCCGATGCGAGGCGCCGTGTCAAAGGCCGACGACCTCCGCCGGCACAGCGCAAACGCCCTGGTGCAGGACCAGCGCGCCTGCGAGTGCCGACCCGAGTCGCTTCATGGTTTTTTCCACCGGCCGTAGCCGCGGCTCGCGACGGTGATCGCCGGGCATCTGCGGGTGCTGGCGAGCGAGGGCTTGATCACCGGGCGATCGGCGTGCGTGATGCACACGCGAAGAGGTTCACCTGGCACCGAGGTGGCACGAAGCGGTCTTTGCAATGTCCGCTCGATAGCGGGTTGGGTCTCTGGTCACGATCTGGCTCGCGTGAACCAGACTGACGCCGGCGTCGCGAACAACAGGTACATGGCCGCGGCATCGAGAGCAGCCGCGGCCCAATTGCAGACTGCCTCGATGACAGCCTCTTCAGGTGGGGTGGTGCCCAGAAAAAGGATACCGACCTCCAGCACGGTGAGGATCAAACCCACGATGCGAGCCCAGTTCCTAGCCCGATAGATGCTGACGTTGACGTATGCGGCAAGGCCGAAGAACACGAGTGTCATGGCAATGGTGATGCCGGCTTCGACTCCTCCGGGAGCGCGGCTGATCTCGTACAAGAAAGAGGGAATGCCCAAGCCGAGACTGGCCCACAAGAAACGAACCGCCAGGACAACTTTGCCTGGAGGAAGCGGCGCTGCGGCCATTTGGCCAGCGACCTCTGAAAGTGGTGGTTCGAAGCGATCGCTCATTCCTGGGCTCTAACGTTTGCCATGAGGCGCGGGCCAAAGGGCGTGAAGCGGCCTTCGGCCGCCCGCTCGGCGGAAGGGTTGGGCGCCTGCACCGGGAAGCGAGCCATCAACTGGTGGTCGACGCGCCGATCCTTGATGGCCATGGCTCGAGCTGCAGCCTTGAACTTGGCGCGTTCGCTCTTGGTCGCAAACGAACCTCAGTTCACGCTTCTCGTAGGCGCTGAGAACTTCCGCTTCGTATTGATCAATGCTCGGCATCTGGCTCACCTTGTTCAAGGTAGTCTCGCGTTGCCTTGCGGCTAGGGATGACGGTCTTGGGAACCAAGTGGGATTCTTCCTCAACGAATGGCACCAAGTAGGCGTAGTTGTCGAAAGCGACCACGAGCACACGTTGCCTCGGATCCTTTGCCTGATTCGGGCGGGGCCCAACGTTCGCTTCAAGCGGATCTGTCCCGGTACCCCGGGGCAGATCCGCTTGAAGGCGGAGTCAGGGTGATCCTGGCCGCAGCTATTTGAGCATTTCATCTTCACGCTTCGCTTCCTGCATGGCTTCCGGTTCCAGTTCTTCGGCGTATCGATTCAGTCGTACGAATACGCCCCAGCCTGCAAGCAACACACCGATCGCCACCACCATGGCAGCAGCGGGCAGAAGCTTCGAGGAATCTTCGCTCGCGGCCTTGAAGGTTGCGACAAGGCTCTCGATGGCAAGTGCCACAACCACGACCACCAGGAACCTGGACAGGAATCGGCGTATGCGGGTGGGCCCACTCACGTGAGCATTGCGGACCACCTCTTCCTCGGTGATGGTTTGCGCTATCTGCAGAGCCACCACTGCCGCCGCGAGAATGCCCATCGCTTCAATGATCTTCTGGGTGGCTGCGGCATCCATGTTGCCGACGGCAGCTGACCAACCCATCCTCGCGGCGATGGCAACAAGCATTAGAGCGGCACTGGCATAGAGCCCGGCCATCAAGGCATGCACGATTGAAAAAGTACGCAGCAACGATTTCATTGGTGGATGTCGACACAAAGCAGCGGATCGCCGAGTTTTGAGCGCTCCAGCGTTTGCCATGAGGGGCAGCGCAAAGAGCGCGAAGCGGGCCTTTGGGACGTCGCTTCGATGGAAGGACTAGACGTCGGCCAGTGCATGTTTCGGAAGGACAGCGGCGGCATGTTGCCTATTACTTGGCTCGTCCACCGAATACCAACAGCAGTCCTCCGACCACGATCGCGCCGACGCCTGCCCATACGGGAATGTTCACCGTTTCCTGCTTCTTCGCCGAAAGCTCGAGCGGACCAATCTTGGCGACGGTGCTGTCCTTGGTATAGCTAAAGCCGCCGTAGAGCAGGCCGAGAGCACCCAGGACAATGATGATGATTGCGGCGATTCTCATGGTGCTCCTGACCGAGGTTGACGCTCGTTTCCGTAGTGCGCGGTCCGCGCTCCATAGGAGAAACGAGTCGGAACCTTACCAGCAAGACGAGTCGTGAAGGCTCGGTTGCAGAGATTCACGGACCTGGCCGCGTTCGGCCGGCGCGAACGCTTGGTCCGACCGGGCCGTCTCCTTTCGCGCGAACAGCGTCGCCGCACCGGTAAGCGGCGTCTAACGTTCGAGCCGGGCTCTGGCGCGTGGCAAGTTCATCGAGTGGTGGATACGTCTGCAGGCGGGCTGCGTCGTCGCCATGGAGGCGAGCTCGAGCGCACATCACCGGGCGCAAAAGCTCGTGTCCAATGGAGCCCCGCTGAGCGGTTTGCATCTGGGTCCGCACTTCACAGCGCCTCAGCGCTCAGTGCAACAGGGCCGTCTGAAGAGTGGCAGTCTGTGTTCTGTCCGGCACCGCTTCGACAACACGTCAGCTCATCGTCGAAAAGCCAACGAGAACTCAATGTGTCGACCAATTTCGAAGTCTCTGTAAAGGGTTAGACCGCTGTGGGCGAAGCGCAGGCAAAAGCGCAATGCCCCCACAGCAGCTACCAAAGGTTCTTGCCGTCGATAACCAAAACCGGCGCTTCTGCCGCGTCGAAGTCATCGAAGAGACGCGCATTGACTCCGATGCGGCGCGTGCTTTTGTCCCAACTTCCGTCAGGCTCAAACGCC
This sequence comes from Rhizobacter sp., assembly GCA_043742485.1. Classification (GTDB taxonomy): domain Bacteria; phylum Pseudomonadota; class Gammaproteobacteria; order Burkholderiales; family Burkholderiaceae_C; genus Schlegelella_A. The sequence goes on along the minus strand of JAYTYH010000130.1, from coordinate 20,994 downwards.
GGACTGTCAGAGAACGTGGCACAGCCGCACACAGCGCAGAAGTGATGCGCCACCAGTTTTGTGTTCCAGCGATAAGTCGCATCGCCGGTTGCCGGAGTTACCACTTGAAACTGGCTCGGCTTGTAGTACGCCAACAGCGCACCTCGTTTGGAACAGAACGAACAAGTGCATCGAGTGAGCTTCGCCGGGATGTCTCCCTCGATGCGAAATGCAGTCTTACCGCAATGGCAGCTTCCCGTGATAGTCATGCTGTCTCTCCTGTCACTTGTTGACATCGAATTGTCGGGGTGTCGTGGTGTCGGGGTGCCTGTCCGTCCGGTAGCAACCCGATCATGGTTATCGAGATGAGCGATCAGGCGCGTGCTATCGCGCGACCCATCCCCCACAAACCGGAAAGACTTGACCGACGAAACAATTTGCCGATTCGCTGCAAAGGTAGGCCGCGAACTCGGCGTCTTCTCGTGCGCCGACGAGGCGACCCAACGGTACCTCTCGCTTGAGGCGCTCCTGAAACCTCGGGTTTGCCTGGACCTCCGCAGAGAAGTAAGTCGGGTTCTCGACGAAGTTCTGTGCAATGGCATTGACTTGAACGTTGTGGGGTGCCACCTCGACGCCCACAGACTGAACGTAGGCGAGTTGCGCGCCCCGCGCAGCGCTGTAAGTGGACGCCCGTTTCATTCCTCGCAACGCGGAGGCGCTGCCGATGAGAAGGATCTTGCCTGAGCGACGGTCGATCATCTTCGGCAGGATCGCTCTGAAGAGACGCGGCAAGGGATCAACCAAGGCTGCAAAGGTCTCGGCCCACTCTGTGTCAGTGGCCTCGGCCGCGAGAGTCGTGGGTGCCGCATACGCCAAGTTTGCGACCAGGATGTCAATGGCGCCAGCCTCCTGCACCACGGCGGACGCAGCGCCGGACGCCAGAAGCGACACAGAGCTCCGGACGACGTCTGCACCGTGTTCAGCGAGCACTTCGCAGAGCATGGGCCCCATGAATTCGTCTGCCTGCGTCACTAAGACGCGCTTGCCTTCGAGTGTTCGTGTCATGTTCAACAGTACTACATCGGCATGTGCACGCAGTCGCGCTCTGACTTATGACGCCTGACGTTTGACATGAGGCGCGACCCAAAGGGCGCGAAGCGGCCTTTAAAACGTCCGCTCGATGGAATGGCTAGGTGACACGGGCAGTGAGACCGCCCTTGTTGAGGCTACGTGCGCCTTCTACTCGGCTTCGTTGCGGACGATCTCGCCATTCACGCGGCGCAGGTACAAGACTCCGGCGTCGAAACGCGCGTCATTGCAGAACTCGCCACTCTTTCGAAGCGAGCCGCACATCTTCCCTTCCTCCGTTCGCCATTTGCCGGTGTCGTGGAAGCCTGGCGCACTTGCAGCCAAACTTCCATCTGCGCCGAACTTGGACTGCACTCTCGTTCCATTCGCGTATGTAGCGCGTGAAACGACTTGCCGGACAAATATGCGTCGAGTTCCGAAGCTTTCGCTGGCACGAAAGTCGCTCGAGACGTACCGCTGGTTTGTGCCTGCGCGATGGTAGCGAGCAGAAGAAGGGGAACAGCCAGTAAGGAGGGGTTTTTCATCCGCTTCTCCGTAACGACGTCATTGGATTGATGTTGCCCAACGTCCGTTGGAAGACAGACTTTTATGCAAGGACCGTTCGGTTTCATTCCGTTCGACCCCAACTCGACAGAAGACAGTCATGGCGTTGTCGACGGTGTCGGCCAGCATCGATTCAGCATAGCGTGTCCACTCAACACTAGAAAGTGGACACATCTTGACGGAGCCGTTCGCTGCCAAAGTGGACAAGCGAGCCGAAATTGTGAAGCTGCCCCGGCGAACTTTCGCGGCCCCTCACCCGCCTCAGTTCACCGACAACAACTGCGCTGCAGCCTTTTCGTTCGCTTCGGCCGTCGACAGCATCTTCATCTGCGCTTCGAACTGGCGGGCGGCGGAGATCATGCCGACCATGGTCTCGACGGCGCTGACGTTGGAGCCTTCGAGGGCGCCGTCTTGCAGGCGCGCGGTGGCGTCGGCGCTCAAGTCTCCTTCGCTGGCGCGAAAGAGGCCATCGGTGCCGCGGGTGAGCGGCGCTTCGGGAGTGACGAGCTTGAGCTTGCCGATGGCGGTGCTGCGGCCGTTGGCATCGGTGGCGCTGACGGTGCCGTCGCCGGCGATGCCGACCTGCACGTTGGCCGGCACCTGGATCGGGCCGCCGTCGCCGAGCGCGGTGAGGCCGGTGACGGTGGTGAGCACGCCTTCGGCCGAGACGTCGAGCGAGCCGGCGCGCGTGTACGCCTCGGTACCGTCGAGGCCCTGCACGGCGAGCCAGGCGTTGCCTTTCATGGCCACGTCGAGGTTGCGGCCGGTGGCCATCACCTGGCCGGGCGAAGCGTCGTAGCCCGGTGTGGTCTCGAGCGCATACACGCGCGAGCTGGCACCGCTGCCTTCGACCGGAACGGCGCGAAAGGCGGCGAGCTCGGCACGAAAGCCCGCGGTCGAGACGTTGGCCAGGTTGTTGGCGAGCGTCTCCTGGCGCTGCATGGTCGCCTTTGCGCCCGACATCGAGAGATAGATCATGCGGTCCATGGTGGGATCCTTCTCTTCGCTCGGGATGACAAGCCGGCGATCAACGCAGGTTGACGATGGTCTGCAGGATCTGGTCTTGGGTCTTGATCGTCTGCGCGTTGGCCTGGTAGATGCGCTGCGCGGTGATCATGTCGACGAGCTCGCCGGTGAGGTCGACGTTCGACTCTTCGAGGGCGCCGGCCTGCAGCACGCCGAGGTTGCCGGAGCCGGGCGTGCCGACCACCGGGTCGCCCGAGGCCACGGTGCGCGTCCACGAGTTGCCGCCTTGTGGCTGCAGGCCTTGCGGGTTGCGGAAAGTGGCGAGCTCGAGCTGGCCGGCCGGCTTGGTCTGGCCGTTGGAGTAGCGCGCGTTGATCACGCCGTTGCTCTCGAACTGCACGCCGATGAGCTGGCCGCTGGCGTAGCCGTCTTGTTTGAGGTCGGTAACGCCGAACTGGGAGCCGTATTGGGTCGCACCGCCCACGCCGAGCGCGATGCCGGTGATCGGCACGGTGGTGGCGCCCACGGCGTTGGTGACCGAAGGAATGTTGATGGCGACGGTGCCGGCGGGTGCCGTCGGCGCGCCGCCGTTGGTGGGAAAGGTGATCTGCGTCGAGGGCGCCGGGTTGCCGCCCGCGGTCGAGATCGGCACGCCGTTGGCGGCGACGTAGACGTTCCAGGTGTCGGGACCCGCCTTCTGGAAGTAATACGTGAGGGCCACGTCCTGGCCCTTGGCGTCATAGACCGTCTGCGAGGTGGCGTTGTTGTAGGTCGACGGGTTGGCGAAGTCGATCGGCGCGCCGGCCGCAGGCAGGGTCACGCCGAGCCGCGAGTCGAGGTTCATCTCCATCTTGATCGAGGTCGTGACCGCAGGCTTGATGCCGGCCGTGGGCATCTGCAGGGCCGATGCGGTGCCGGGAATGATCACGCCGGCGGCATTGGCCGGGTAGCCCATCAGCCGCTGCGCCTGGTTGTTGACGATATAGCCGGCGTTGTCGACCTTGAACTGGCCGTTGCGCGTGTACGAGAGGGCGCCGGTTGGGCTGGTGACCTCGAAGAAGCCGCCGCCGTTGATGGCGATGTCGTTGGGGTTGTCGGTCGAGGTCACGTTGCCCTGCGTGAACTGCTGGGCCACGGCCGAGAGCGTGGTCCCGATGCCGATCACGTTGCTGCTGCCGCCGAGCGCATTGGCGTACACGTCGGAGAATTCGGCGCGCGCCACCTTCGCACCGTAGGTGTTGGCGTTGGCGATGTTGTTGCCGATGACCTCGAGGTTCTTGCTCGAGGCGTTGAGTCCGGAGAGACCTTGCTGGAAGCCCATGGTGTTCTTTCGTATGTCAGTTGAAGGCCTTGACCGAGCTGTAGGGCACGGTCCCGGAGTTCTGGAGCTCAAGAGTGAAACTGTTGCCGGCGGTGCTCACCGCGTCGACGCGGTCGCGCATCAGCGCCGTGGCCGGCGCGGTCACGCCGCCGCTGGTGGCGCTGACGCGAAAGGTGAGGCCGCTTGCGCTCGTCGCCGTGCCCGAAGGCCAGTCGAAGCTGTGCACGCCGGCGCTCTCGGCACCGAGGTTGATCGTCTGCATCACCGCGCCGCTCGGCGCCAAGATCTCGACCTTGACGGCGTCGGCGGCGCCGGTCAGCTCGAAGCCGCCCTGGCCCACGGCCGCGGTGGCGTCGATCGCGAGCCGGTTGCCGGCCACGATCACGTCGTGACCGACGAGAGCCGCGCCTTGCACCGTCTGCAGTTGCGCGAACTGCGACGACAGGCCGGCAACGGTGGTGTTGAGCTTCTCGATGCCGCTGACGGTGTTGATCTGCGCCATCTGGCTCGTGACCTGAGCGTTGTCCATCGGGCTCAACGGGTCCTGGTTCTGCATCTGCGCGACCAGCAGCTTCAGGAATCGGTCGGAGGTGGAGGCAGCATCGACAGCGGCCGAACTCGCAGGCAATGTCGACGTCACGTTGACGCTGGCGGTGGTGCTTTGGGTGGTGATCGTCATCGGTGTCTTTCTCAGCCCTGGCCGAGCTGCAGCGTCTTGGTAAGGAGCGTCTTCGCGGTGTTCATCACCTCGAGGTTGTTCTGGTAGGAGCGCGAGGCCGAGATCATGTTGACCATCTCCTCGATGGCGTTGACGTTGCTGTAGGTGACATAGCCCTCGGCGTCGGCGCTCGGGTGCTTGGGGTCGTGAACGCGTCGGCCGGGCGTGGCGTCTTCGGTGATGGTGCTGACGCGGACGCCGGCAGCCGTCGGGTCGTTGCCGCCCTCGCCCATCAGCTGCGTCTGGAACGTCACCTGGCGCGCTTTGTAGGCCTGGCCGTTGGGACCGGCCACGGTGTCGGCGTTGGCCAGGTTGGAGGCGACGACGTTGAGTCGCTGGCTCTGGGCGCTGGCGGCGCTGCCGCTGACGTTGAAGATGGACAACATGCTCATGGCGATCCCGATCCTTACTGGCCGTTGATGGCCGACAGCGTCGTGCGCACGTTGCTGTTGATGAAGCGCAGCGTGGCTTCGTACTTGATGGCGTTGTCGGCGAAGCTGGCGCGCTCGCGGTCCATGTCGACCGTGTTGCGGTCGAGGTTGGTCTGGCTCGGCGTGGCGTAGAGCAGATCGGCGGCGATGCGGTCGCCGCTCAAGCCGGCACCGCCGCTGCCGATATGGCCGTTGTGGCTGGTCGAGAGCGTGCTTGCCGCCTGCAGGCTGCCGGTGGCCGCTTGCAGCGTCTTCGCGAAGTCCATGTCGCGGGCGATGTAGCCGGGCGTGTCGGCGTTGGCGATGTTGCTTGCAACGAGGCGCTGCCGCTCGGAGCGCAGCTGCAGCGCCTGGCCCTGGAAATCGAGCGTGTCGGTCAATCGGTTGAGCATGGTGAGCCTCGCCTTCGCTGCGTTTGCTTTGCGTCGCCGGATGCGGCCCGGTGAAGGGCCACGGCGATGTGAAGGGATTGTCTGGAGCACCTCGCTAAACATAAGCGCGAACAGAGCCGGCTTTGGCCGCCATTTCGACGCCTGCCGGTGCGGCGCCACTTCTACAGTGGCGAGATGATTTCCATCGTCCTTCTGTCACCTCTCGCACGCGCCACGCCCAGAGGCGTGCTGCGTGCGGTCGCCTGGTTGCTGCTCGTGGTGTTCGCGATCGCGGCCTCGGCATTGCCGGCCAATGCCGCGGCGAACAACAACGGCAACAGCGATGAAGCCACGCCCCAGCTCGACGCGGCGCTGGTCGAGCAGGTGCGCACGATGGCGCTCGGCACCGCGCCGGCCGCCGACGGCCCGCGCGTCGAGGTCGTCGTCGGCCAGCTCAATCCGCGCCTGCACCTGGCGCCTTGCGAACGCATCGAGCCCTACCTGCCGCCGAACCTGCGCATGTGGGGCAAGAGCCGGATCGGCCTGCGCTGCACGCGCGGCGCCGTGGCGTGGAACGTGTATCTGCCGATCACCGTGAAGGTCTGGGGCCGCGCCCTCGTCGTGCCGGCCGGCGCCATGGCCGGCAGCATCGTCGCCGACGCCGACCTCGAGGAAGCCGAGGTCGATCTCGCCGAGGAACCGAGCGCCGCCTTCACCGATCGCAAGCTGGTCGCCGGCCGTGCCCTGGCGCAGTCACTGCGGCCCGGCCAGACCGTGCGCCTGAACCACATCAAGGCGCGCCAGTGGTTCGCCGCCGGCGACTCGGTGCGCGTCGTCGCCCTGGGCGAAGGCTTCGCGCTGGAGAGCGTCGGCCAGGCTGTCACCAACGGCATCGAGGGCCAGTCGGCGCGCGTGCGCACCGAGGGCGGCGCGCTGGTGACGGGCACGCCCTCGGGCGAGCGAAGAATGGAGTTCGCGCCGTGACCGTGCGGCGAAAAATCGCTCAAGTCGCCGCCGCGAGGGCCGATAGTCCGTCCATGACGATGGGCCATGGACATTCCGGCCCCTTCTGGAGAACGCCATGAAGATCGGACACCCTGCTGACAAACCCCTGCCCGCGCCGGCCGCCGCCGCCGGCAGCGCCGCCACCGACGTTGCCCGGGCCGGCCCCGGCGCCGCGCCCGTGGCCGCTGCGGCCAAGGCCGCCGACGCCAGCGCCAACGTGCAGATCTCGACCACCGCGGCCGGCCTGCTTTCCAGTGGCAGCACGCCGGAATTCGACGCCGCCAAGGTGGCGCGGATGGCCGACGCCATCGCCGGCGGCACCTTCAAGGTCAACCCGGACGCGATCGCCGACAAGCTGATCGCCAATGCCCAAGAGCTGCTGACCAAGGTGCAGCGCTGATGAGCGGCGTCGTCGCCTTCGGGCCGGCCGACGTTGCATCGCCCGATTCACGTCTCGAAGCGCGCCTGACGGAAGTCGAGACCGGCCTGGCCGCACTCGGCAACGCCTTGCGCGCCCGCGACCCGGTGGCCATCGACCTCCATGCCGGCGAGCTGCATCGCGCGCTCTCGAGCGCCATCTCCCATTTCTCCGACGCCGCCCGCACCGGCCGGGTGCCAGCCGCCCTGCGCAGCCGCCTCGCCACCGCCAGCGGCCAGGTCGCAGCACAACGCGAATCGCTGGCCCGCGCCACCGCCGCCCTCGATCGCGCCATCGACGTGTTGTTGCCGCGCGTAGGCGTGCCGCTCTACTCCGCCTACGGCAGCGCCGACCGCGGTCTCTTCAAGAGTGGCGTGATCCGGGCCTGACCCGGTCCGACCCGCACGCGGCAGGCGCCGTGGCGTCCAGCGCCGCCGCCGTCACGACGCCTGTGCAGCTCGTCACGACGCGCCCGTCCGCTCGCAGACCAGGTGCTTGATCATGCGCACGCTGGTCTCGCGGCTGCCGTAGTAGCCGGGCAGCGTCTGCGTCACGGCATAGCCGAGGCGGCGATAGAACGACCGCGCGATCTCGTTGGCGGCGCGCGCCTCGAGCGTGACGCGGGCGATGCCGGCGACACGCGCCGACGCCTCGAGCCACTCGACCAACGCGCTGCCGATGCCGCAGCGCTCGTGCTCGGGCGCGACGGCGAGCAGCATCAGGTGCGCTTCCTCGTCGCCGTATTTCATGATCGCAAAGCCGGCCCGGTAGGCGTCGCAAATGGCGACGATGACGTTGGTGTCGGGGTGGCGCAAGCTGCGCAGCACGCGTGGCCGCGTCCAGTTCCAGCCGAGGCCGACCTCGATCAGGTCGCGCGACATCTCGGCGATGACGAGCGCATCGGCGCGGTTCGCGAAACGGATGGTGGCGGGCGGGCCCATGACAGCGCTCATTCTGCGACAAGCGCAAGCGCCCGGAGCCATGCGCCGCGCTGGCGGCGGGGCCTGTATGCCCGTACAGTTCCGCTTCCATGCCCCGGCTCATCGCCCACCTCGACATGGACGCGTTCTACGCGTCCGTCGAGCTCCTCCGCTACCCCGAGCTGCGGGGCCGCGCCGTCGTCATCGGCGGCGGTCGCGATCGCCAGCCGCGCCTGAACGCCGACGGCAGCCGCGGCTTCTTTTCGCTGCGCGACTACACCGGCCGCGGCGTCGTCACCACCAGCACCTACGAGGCGCGCAAGCTCGGCGTGTTCTCAGCGATGGGGATGATGAAGTCGGCGGCGCTCGCGCCCGACGCCATCCTGCTGCCGGTCGACTTCGAGGAGTACCGCAAGTACTCGCGCCTCTTCAAGGCCGCCGTGCGCGAGATCGCGCCGCATGTGGAAGACCGCGGCATCGACGAGATCTACGTCGACCTCAGCGAGATCCCTGGCGCCCACGACGACGGCGGCCGCGCCATCGGCCTGGCGCTGAAGGCGGCCGTGCACGAGAAGACGGGCCTGAGCTGCTCGGTCGGCATCACGCCGAACAAACTGCTTTCCAAGCTCGCCTCCGAGCTCGACAAGCCCGACGGCCTGACGCTGCTCGGCCTGGCCGACATCCCGGCGCGCCTCTGGCCGCTGGCCGCGCGCAAGGTCAACGGCATCGGCCCGAAGGCGGCCGAGAAGCTCGCTGCCGCCGGCCTGCACACCATCGGCGACATCGCCGCCACCGAGCCGGGCTACCTGATCGAGAGCTTCGGCAAGAGCTTCGGCGCCTGGCTGCACGAAGCGTCGCACGGTCGCGACGAGCGCGAGGTCGTGACCTGGAGCGAGCCGAAGTCGATCAGCCGCGAGACCACCTTCGACCGCGACCTCCACGCCACCCGCGACCGCGCCGAGCTCGGAGCCATCTTCACGCGCCTGTGCGAGCAGCTCGCCGGCGACCTGGCGCGCAAGGGTTACGCCTCGAAGACGATCGGCATCAAGCTGCGCTTCGACGACTTTCGCATCGCAACCCGCGACCTGACGCTGCCGGCGCACACGCTCGACGCACGCGAGATCCGCCGTGCCGGCGGCCAGTGCCTGAAGCGCGTCGACCTGAACCGGCGCCTGCGCCTGCTCGGCGTGCGCGCCGGCGCCCTGGCCCGGCTCGCCGACCTCGTCGCGCCGAAGGCGGCAGCACCTGAATCGAAGGCGCCGCCCGCGGTGCACGAGCCTCGCCCCGACTACGGCATGCCGCTGTTCGACCACGCCCACGACCACGACCCCGAAAGCGACATCGACGCCTGAGCCCGAGGCGCGCGGCATCGCTCGCGTAGCATCTCGCTTCCCTTTCGACGCATGGAGTGCGAGCGGCATGACGGTCATCACGAACATCGCCGATCTGCGCGAACTCGCCAAGCAGCGCGTGCCGCGCATGTTCTACGACTACGCCGATTCCGGCTCGTGGACGGAGAGCACCTACCGCGCCAACGAAAGCGACTTCCAGCGCATCAAGCTGCGCCAGCGCGTCGCCGTGAACATGGAGAACCGCTCCATCAAGACGAAGATGATCGGCATCGACACCGCCATGCCGGTGGCGCTCGCGCCCGTCGGCATGACGGGCATGCAGCACGCCGACGGCGAGATCCTGGCCGCCCGTGCCGCCGAGAGGTTCGGCGTGCCGTTCACGCTCAGCATGATGAGCATCTGCTCGATCGAAGACGTCGCCGCGGCCACGACACGGCCGTTCTGGTTCCAGCCCTACATGCTGCGCGACAAGCCGTTCATGGAGCGGCTGATCGAGCGCGCCCGCGCCGCCAAGTGCAGCGCACTCGTGCTCACGCTCGATCTGCAGATCCTCGGCCAGCGCCACAAGGACCTCAAGAACGGTCTGTCGGCGCCGCCGAAGCCGACCTTCGCCAACATCGTCAACCTGCTCACCAAGCCGCGCTGGCTGATGGCCATGGCCGGCACCAAGCGACACGGCTTCGGCAACATCGTCGGCCACGCCACCGGCGTCGGCGACATGTCCTCGCTGGGCGCCTGGACCGCCGAGCAGTTCGACCCGCGCCTGAGCTGGGCCGACATCGAGTGGGTCAAGAAGCTCTGGGGCGGCAAGCTCATCCTGAAGGGCATCCTCGACGTCGAAGACGCGCGCCTGGCGGTCGGCAGCGGCGCCGACGCCATCGTCGTCTCCAACCACGGTGGCCGCCAGCTCGACGGCGCGCCGTCGTCGATCACGGCGCTGCCGGCGATCGCCGAAGCTGTCGGCCAGGACATCGAGGTCTGGATGGACGGCGGCATCCGCTCCGGGCAGGACGTGCTCAAGGCCTGGGCGCTCGGCGCCCGCGGCACGCTGATCGGTCGCTCCTTCGTCTATGGCCTCGGTGCAATGGGGGAAGCCGGCGTCACCAAAGCGCTCGAGATCATCGCCAAGGAGCTCGAGCTGACGATGGCCTTCTGCGGCCAAACCGACATCCACAAGGTCGACCGCTCGATCCTGCTCGCCGGCACGTACTGAGCAGCGCGCCCGTTCGGCGCGGCCGATCAGCCCGTGATCAGCCGCGCTGCTCGAAGGTGTTGCAGCTCTCGACGTTGCCCTTGTCGACGCCGCGCTTGAACCAGCTGACGCGCTGCGCGCTGGTGCCGTGGGTGAAGGTCTCCGGCACGACCTGGCCCTGCGACTTGCGCTGCAGCGTGTCGTCGCCGATCTGCGAGGCGGCGTTGAGCGCCGCCTCGATGTCTCCCGGGTCGAGCCGCCAGCCCTGCTCCTTCTGCGAGCGCGCCGCCCAGACACCCGCGAAGCAGTCGGCCTGCAGCTCGACGCGCACGCTGACGGCGTTGGCCTGCGCCTCGCCGCCGCGACCGCGCAGCGCATCGGCCTTCGCCATGATGCCGAGCTGGTTCTGGACATGGTGGCCGACCTCGTGCGCGATCACGTAGGCCTGGGCGAACTGGCCGGGCGCGCCGAGCTTCTGCTCGAGGACGCGATAAAAGCGCAGGTCGATGTAGACCTTCTGGTCGTTCGGACAATAGAACGGCCCCATCGCCGCCTGGCCCTGGCCGCACGCCGTCGGGTAGCTGCCGCTGAACAGCACCAGCTTGGGCGGCTGGTAGGTGCGGCCCGACTCGCGGAACACGTCGGTCCACACGACTTCGGTGCTGCGCAGGATCTGCGAGACGAACTTGGCCTGCGCGTCGCCCTGCGGCGGCGCCGGCGCCGGGCCTTGCTGCTGTTGCTGCGTGACCTGGCCGCCACCACCGCCACCGCCCATGAGGCCGAGGATGGTCAGCGGGTTGATGCCGAAGATCCAGCCCGCAATCACCGCGATGGCGATGCCGCCGAGGCCGACGCTGCGCCCACCGAAGCCGCCACCGCCGCCGCCGCCCCCGCTGCTGCCGCGCACGTCCTCGACGTTGCTGCTTTCGTCCTGGCCGTCCATCCGCATCGCTGTCTCCTCAAGTCTTGGGCAAGGTTACGCCCTGCTGGCCCTGGTATTTTCCGCCGCGGTCTTTGTAGCTCGTCTCGCAGGGCTCGTCGCTTTCGAAGAAGATCACCTGCGCGCAGCCCTCGCCAGCGTAGATTTTCGCGGGCAGCGGCGTCGTGTTGCTGAACTCGAGCGTCACGTAGCCTTCCCACTCCGGCTCGAAGGGCGTGACGTTGACGATGATCCCGCAGCGCGCGTAGGTGCTCTTGCCGAGGCAGATCGTGAGCACGTTTCGCGGGATGCGGAAGTACTCGAGCGTGCGCGCCAGGGCGAAGCTGTTCGGCGGGATCACGCAGACATCGGCGTTGATGTCGACGAAGCTTTTCTCGTCGAAGTTCTTCGGATCGACGACGGTCGAGTAGATGTTGGTGAAGACCTTGAACTCGGGCGCGCAGCGGATGTCGTAGCCGTAGCTCGAGGTGCCGTAACTGACGATGCGCCGGCCTTCGCCGTCGACGCGCACCTGGCCCGGCTCGAAGGGCTCGATCATTCGGTGCTGCTCGGCCATGCGGCGGATCCAGCGGTCGCTCTTGATGGTCATGGAGCCTCTCGAAAAACGTGCCGCATTGTAGGGAGCGGCTGCCCGGCGGCCGCCCGGTTGACCTACCATCTGCGGCACCGCCGCTACGAGGCCGCCACCATGCGCACCGCCACCGAGCTCCTCGCCCAGTACGCCGAATACCACCGCGACCGCCGCAACATCGTGAGCCACTTCATCGGCGTGCCGATGATCGTCTTCGGCGTCGGCGTGATGCTGGCCCGGCCGGTGATCGTGGCCTCGAACATCGCCCTCACGCCGGCCTGGTTCGTGTTCGCACTCGCCGCTGCCTGGTACCTGACGCGCGGCAATGCGGTGCTCGGCGCCACCGTGAGCGTCGCCGTCGGCGTCTTGCTCTGGCTCGGCCAGCAGGTCTCGGGCGGCAGCGTGCCTTCCTGGCTGGCCTGGGGCGTGGGCTTTTTCGCCGTCGGCTGGCTGATCCAGTTCATCGGTCACTGGTACGAAGGCAGGAAACCCGCCTTTGTCGACGACATTGTCGGCCTGCTCGTCGGCCCGATGTTCGTCACCGCCGAGCTCATGTTCCTGCTCGGCTGGAACAAGCCGCTGCTGTCGGAGATCGAGCGTCGCGCGGGCCCGACCGTGCTGCGCGATCTCGCCCGCATCGCCTGAGCGTGGCGCGAGCCCGACCAGCGCGCGCACGAGGGCGCCGGTCAGCGCGTCGAAGTGGTCATGGCGGCCCGCCCGGCGCCGGCGCCCGGTACTCGCAGCGCGCCGCGTTGTCGGCCAGGAAGGCGGCGATCGCCTCGACATCGTCGAGCTCGAACACCGGCAGTTGCGTCGGCACCGGCAGCTCCGCGGCGCTGTCGGTCGCGATGGCGATGACGAAGGGGTCGTCAGGGTAACGGGCGCGCTTGCCGACGGCGGCCCGCCAGACCTCGATCTTCGGCAGCGCCGCGTCCTTGAAGCCTTCGACGATGGCCCAGTCGCACGGACCGAGCTCGGCGAGCAGCCCGGCGGCGCTGGGCGCCTTCAGGGCCTCGTACTCGCGCATCTTCGCCAGCCGCCGATCCGAAGCGATCACGACCTCGAAGGCGCCGGCCTGGCGGTGCCGCCACGAGTCCTTGCCCTCGTGGTCGACGTCGAAGTCGTGATGGGCATGCTTGACGACCGAGACGCGCTGACCGTCGAGGCGGAGCAGCGGGATCAGGCGTTCGAGCAGCGTCGTCTTGCCCGAGCCGGAAAAGCCGCTGAGGCCGATGACTTTCATGCGTCGAGTCTAAAGCGCGCGCCCTTGCAGCTAACCTCGTGGGATGCCGCACTCGTCGCTCCCACAGGCGCCGGCGCCCGGACCCGCCGCAGCGCGCTGGCTGGCTCCCTCCGACGCCTTTTTCGCGGCTCTGCTGGCGTTGCCGCAACTCGCCTGCGCCGAGGAGTCGTGCGTGGCGGAGCGGGCCTTGCATGCGGCGCTGCAGGCCGCGCCGGCACGCGTCGTCGAGGCCCGTGCGATCGACGCCATCGAAGACGCCGACGCCCGCGACAACTACGCCACCTTCATCGCCTTTCGCGACGCCCTGGTCGCTGCCGGCACGCTCGAGGCGTACTACCTGGCACTCATGCGCGGCGGCAACACGCAGGTGGCACCCCTCTTCGTCGACCGCGTCGTCGCAGCCATCGTCGACGACATGCTGGCCGCGGGCAGCGATGTCTTCGAGCAGCGCGCCGGCGAGCTGCTGCATCGCAGCCAGCGGCTGGCCGTGAGCGAAGGCCGCGTCGTCTGCGGCGACCGCGAGGCCGTCGACCTCATGGAGCAGACCGGCGGATTCGGCGAGCTCGGCCGCCTGCTGCGCCAGGGCGATGCACCGCTGCGCCGCGCCGGCCTGCCCGTGTTGACCTCGGAGAACGCCGCCGGCTGGCAGCCGCACGGCACCGGCCCGGCCTTCCTGCTCGACCTGACGCACGAGATCTCGAGCGACGTCGGCCACGGCCTCAGCTTCACCATGACGCGCGCCCATTCCGGCCTGCGCGCGCTGGCGCGCGTGCTCGAGCGCTGGATCGAGCGCTTCTTCGCGGTACGAACGCGCATCGTTCCCCTGCAGCGCATCGACGATGCGGCCTGGTCCTGGCACATCGGCCTCGACACCGAGGCCACCGCGCTGCTCAACGAGCTCTGGCGCGGCGAGGTGCCGGCGCCGGATCGCGAAGGCCGCCTCATCGGCCTGTTCCGGCTCGAGTTCGAATCCGCCGCCGAGATGCGCGCCGACCTGGCCGGCAAGCCGGTCTATCTCGGCCTGGCCATGACCGAGGCCCAGACGCTCAAGCTGAAGCCGCAGAACCTGCTGCTCGACCTGCCGCTGGCAGCGTCGATGTGAAGCCGGCCTTCGGGTCGGGCGCTCATCGCGCCGCGTTCGGGAAGAACAGCTGCTCGCCGCCGATCCGGTAGCTCGCGATCGTCGCCTGCCCCTCGGCCGAGACGACCCAGTCGGCGAACGCCTGCGCGAGCTCGGTCTTGACGTGCGGATGCCGGGCCGGGTTGACGACGATCACGCCGTACTGGTTGAAGAGCCGGGTGTCGCCCTCGACCAGCACGGCAAGGTTGCCGCGGTTCTTGAAGCTGAGCCAGGTACCGCGATCGGCGAGAACGTAGGCATCGGTCGCCGACGCGATGTTGAGCGCCGGGCCCATGCCGCAACCGCATTCCTGGTAGCGCGCCACCTTGCCGGTGGGCGGGTCGATGCCGGCCACCTTCCAGTAGCGCAGCTCGGCGGAGTACGTGCCGCTCTTGTCGCCGCGCGACAGGAACGGCGCCTGCGAGCCGCCGAGCTTGGCGAGGGCGGCGACGATGTCCCTGCTCTTGACGCCGGCCGGGTCCGCCTTCGGGCCGATGAGCACGAAGTCGTTGTACATGACGTCGGTACGTTTGAGGCCCCAGCCCTCGGCGACGAGCTTTTCCTCGGCCGGGCGGTCGTGTACGAAGAGCACGTCGGCATCGCCGCGCCGACCCATGTCGAGCGCCTGCCCGGTGCCGACAGCGACGACGCGGACCTCGATGCCACTCGCCTTCCTGAACGCCGGCAGCAGGTGCGCGAACAGGCCCGACTGTTCGGTGCTGGTGGTCGACGCCATGGTGATGAAGCGGTCCTGCGCGTTGGCGAGCGGCGTGACGAGCAGAGCCAGCGATGCGGCGCCGATGTTGCAGAGCGCCTGCCGGCGAGCGAAGAGGTTCAGCCATCGAGCGACCATGAGAGTTCTCCTTTCAAGAACAGATCGGCGCTGCCGCGGTTGCCGGCAGCGAAGAAGTCGTCGGTGGGCAGGTCGGCAGCGATCCGACCGGCTTCCATGTAGACGACGCGCGAGGCCAGGCGCTTGGCCTGGCCGAGGTTGTGGGTGCTCATGACGAGCGTCATGCCGTCGGCCGCGAAGCCGGCAAGCAAGGCTTCGACTTCCTTCTTCGCCGAAGGGTCCAGGCTCGCCGTCGGCTCGTCGAGGAAGAGGATGGCGGGGTTGAGTGCCCAGCCACGGGCGAGCGCCAGGCGCTGCTGCTCGCCGCCAGAGAGCGAGCGTGCGGCGCGGTGGCGCAACGCGAGCAGGCCGACGCGCCGCAGTGCCTCGCCGGCGCGCTCTGCGCGCTCGCCGGGCGGCGTGCGGCGACGCGCCAGCCAGAGGGCGATGCGCAGGTTGTTCCAGACCGAGAGCCGCATTACGAAGGGGCGCTGGAAGACCATCGCCTGAATGCCGGCATCGCTGGCCAGGCGCAGGCCCGAATGAGCGACGACGCCATGCAACAGCCGCAGCAAGGTCGTCTTGCCGGAGCCGTTGGCGCCGACCACGGCGATGACCTCGCCGGCGTGCACAACCAGCGTTGCGCCGCGCACCGCCGCGACGCTGCCGAAGGCGACCGAGGCATCGCGCAATGCGACGAGAGGCGTCGACCGCAGCGCCGTCATCGCAGCTCGGCTGCGTCGACGCCGCGGCTCTGCGGGAAGAGCGCGATGGCGACGTTGAGCAACGCCACCACGGCGAGCAGCACGATGCCGAGCGCCAACGCCAGCGGCAGGTCGCCCTTGCTGGTCTCGAGCGCGATCGTCGTCGTCATGACGCGGGTGACGCCGTCGATGTTGCCGCCCACGATCATCACGGCGCCGACCTCGGCAACGGCGCGGCCAAAAGCGATCAGCAGCAGGGTGGCGACGGCCCAACGCTCGTGCAGCAGCATCAGCAGCCCGCCGAGCAGCGGCCCGGCGCCCATCGAGCGCAGCTGGTCGCCGCCGTCGCGCAAGGCGTCGGCGGCGACTCGGCGCGCGAGGGCGGCGACGATCGGCAGCAGCAGGACCGCCTGCGCGACGACCATTGCCGTCGGCGTGAAGAGAATGCCCCAGGAGCCGAGCGGGCCGCTGCGCGAGAACAGCAGATAGACGGCGAGGCCGACGACGACCGAAGGCAGCGCCAGCAAGGTGTCGAGCACCAGCAGGGCCAGGCGATGGCCGGAAAAGCGGGAAGCCGCCAGCCAGGCCCCGATCAGCAAGCCGAGCCAGGCCGCGCAAAGACACGCCGTGCCGCTGACTGCGAACGACAGCGCCACGGTGTGAACCAGCACCGGATCGGCATGGACAATGAGCCGAAATGCGGTTGCGAAGCCTTCGGCAACTGCATTCATGGATGCGCGCCATTCTCGTGGCCGAAGCACAAACTGACGATATGAACCCGCATGCATAGGGTGACGCTGACTTACTCGTTCGCCGCCGCAGACGAGGCCCGGCCCGAGCTCCACCACCCGCTTCTCGCGCTGCTCGAAGGCGTGCATCGAAGCGGCTCGATCTCGGCAGCGGCGCGCGACCTCAAGCTCTCGTATCGCCACGTCTGGGGCGAGGTGAAGCGCTGGGAAGGCGAGCTCGGCCACAGCCTGCTGGTCTGGAGCAAGGGCCAGCCAGCGCGGCTTTCGCCCTTTGGCCAGAAGCTGCTGTGGGCAGAGCGCCAGGCCCAGGCCCGGCTGGCGCCGCAAGTGGCAACCCTGCGCAGCGAGCTCGAACGCGCCTTCGCGATCGCCTTCGACGACAGTGCAGGCGTCATCGCGATGTCGGCCAGCCACGACGAGGCGCTGCCGCTGCTGCGCCAGTGGACGGCACGCCACTCCAATCTGCACCTCGACATCGGCTTTTCTGGCAGCGTCGACGCACTGGCCGCCCTGAACGAAGAGCGTTGCCTGCTCGCCGGTTTCCATGCCCTCACCGACGCACCGCGCGACTCGCCGACGGCTCGCGTCTACCGACCGATGCTGGCACCGGGCCGGCACAAGCTGATCGGCTTCGCCGTGCGCAGCCAAGGCTTGATCGTCGCGGCCGGCAACCCGCGGCGGATCATGGCGCTGACCGACCTCACCGATCCGGCGATACGCTTCGTCAACCGCGCCCGTGGCACCGGCACGCGCGTCGTGCTCGACGAGCTGCTGGCGGCGGACGGCGTGGCGCCGGAAGCGATCAACGGCTACGACCGCGTCGAGCCATCGCACCGTGCCGTGGCGCAGAGCGTCGCCGCCGGCAGTGCCGATGCCGCCTTCGGCATCGAAGCGGTGGCGCGCGCGCTCGGGCTCGACTTCGTGGCACTCGCCGAAGAGAACTATTTCCTGGCCGTGCTGGCCGCCAATCTCGCCCATCCTCACGTCGACTCGTTGCGCCGTGCGCTCGCCTCGCCCGGATGGCAGCAGGAATTGCGCGGCCTGCCCGGTTACGCACCACGCCACAGCGGCGAGGTCCTGTCGCTGACCAGCGTGCTGCCCTGGTGGACGTACAGGAAGGCCAGGCGTTGACCATGGCTGCAACCGACTGGGCATCGCAGTCGGCCCCCTACACTCGATGAGAAATGGCAGCGACGCGATGATCGACCTCCAGCACATCACCGGCCTCGTCCTGGCCGGCGGCCGCGGCAGCCGCATGGGTGGCGTCGACAAGGGGCTGCAGGTCTATCGCGGCATGCCGCTGGCCCTGCATGCCGTGCTGCGGCTGGCGCCGCAGGTGGGCGGGCTGATGATCAATGCCAATCGCAACCTGGCAGCCTACGAGTCGATGGGCGCGCCGGTGTGGCCCGACGCCCTGCCCGACTATCCCGGGCCGCTGGCCGGCTTTCTCGCCGGCCTCGAGCGCTGCGAGACGCCCTACCTCGTCACCGTGCCATGCGACTCGCCGCTGTTTCCGCAAGACCTCGTGCTTCGCCTCGTTGCCGGCCTCGAAGCCAATGGCGCCGAGATCGCGATGGCAGCAACGCGCGAGGAAGGCGAGTTGCGCGCGCAGCCGGTGTTCTCGTTGATGCATACCGATGTGCTCGAGAGCCTGGTCCGATTCACCGCCAGCGGTCAACGCAAGATCGACAAGTGGACCGCCGGGCACCGCACCGTGCTCGTGCCCTTCGACGAGGCCGGCGCCTTCGCCAACGCCAACACGCTGGCCGAGCTGCAGCAGTTGCAGCCCTCGCCGCCGCCCGGCCCATGACCGACCGCAGCGCACCCTCGTTGCAGGAGATCGCGTCATGCATCGCCGGCTACGACCCGAAGGCCCTGCCGGTAGCGCAGGCCCAGGAGTTCATCGCCCGCCTGGTGCCGCCCGTGCAGGCGGTGGAGAGGCTGGCGCTGCGCTCCGGCCTCGGCCGCGTCCTGGCCCGCAACATCGTCGCCGCCAGCGACGTGCCGGGCGACGACAACTCGGCCATGGACGGCTATGCCTTGCGTGGCTCCGAGCTGCAGGCCGCGGGCGACAGCGTGTTCACGGTCGCCGGCAAGGGCTTCGCCGGGCAGCGCTTCGAAGGCGCCGCGGCGGCCGGGCAATGCGTGCGCATCATGACCGGCGCCGTCATGCCCGTCGGGCTCGATACCGTGGTGCCGCAGGAGTTCGTGGTCGTCGACGGCGCCGAAGTGCGTGTGCCGCACGGCGTCGTGCACGCGGGCGACAACCGCCGCCTGGCCGGCGAAGACCTGGCACGCGGCAGCACGGTGCTGGCCGCCGGGCGCGTGCTCGTGCCGGCCGACCTGGGCCTTTTGGCGTCGCTCGGCCACGCCGAGGTGCCGGTGTTCCGCCGCCTGCGGGTGGCCTTCTTCTCGACCGGCAACGAGCTGCGCTCGGTCGGCGAGCCGCTGCCCGAGGGCGCCGTCTACGACAGCAACCGCTACACGCTCTGGGCCATGCTGCAGCGGCTCGGCGTCGACAGCCTCGACCTCGGCGTCGTCGGCGACGATCCGGCCGCGCTCGACGCCGCCTTTCGCAGCGCGGCCGCCGATGCCGACGTGGTGATCACGTCGGGCGGCGTCAGCGTCGGCGAGGCCGACCACACGAAGGCGGTGATGGCCGCCCTCGGCGACGTGCTGTTCTGGCGCATCGCCATGCGCCCCGGCCGGCCGATGGCGATCGGCCGCATCGCGACCGGCGGCTCGGGCGGCAAGAGCGCCATCCTGTTCGGCCTGCCCGGCAACCCGGTCGCCGTGATGGTCACCTTCTACGCGCTCGTGCGCGACGCCCTGCTGGCGATGAGCGGCGCCGCGGCGGCGCCGCTGCCGCTGCTGCGCGCGGCCAGCGCCGAGGCCATCCGCAAGCGGCCGGGGCGGACCGAATATCAGCGCGGCATCGTCAGCCGTGCCGACAGCGGCCAGTGGCAGGTGCGCATCACCGGCTCGCAAGGCTCGGGCATTCTGCGCAGCATGAGCGAAGCCAACGGCCTGGTCGTGCTGGGCCACATGCAAGGCGACGTCGGCGCCGGCGAGCTGGTCGACGTGATGCCCTTTGCCGGCCTGGTCTGAGCCACGGTCCGACGACGCGGCGCTAGGGCGTGCGGGCCGGCTCCGGCACGGCGTCGAAGCGGTCGAAGCCGCAGTAGCAGAGGAAGTGGCGGTTGGTTGCGCGCCCGAACAGCGTCATGCCGAGCCGCTGCGCGACCTCGTGGCCCATCTGCGTGATGCCGCTGCGGGAGACCACGATCGGCACGCCCATCTGCGCCGACTTGATCACCATCTCGCTGGTCAACCGGCCGGTCGTGTAGAAGATCTTGTCGGCGCCTTCGACCTCGTGCAGCCACATCCAGCCGGCGATGGTGTCGATGGCGTTATGGCGGCCGACGTCTTCCACGAAAAGCAACATCTCGCTCTGCCGAAAGAGCGCGCAGCCGTGCACCGAACCGGCCGACTTGTATGTACTTTCCTGCAGCCGCACGGCGTCGAGCAGGCCATAGAGCGCGGCCTGGCCGAGGCGCGCGGCAGGGTCGTCGGCGCGCGGCAGGCGCACCTTGTCGAGGTCGCCCATCAGCTCGCCAAAAACCGTGCCCTGGCCGCAGCCGGTGGTGACGACGCGCTTGGCCGTCTTCTCGTCGAAGCGCTCGATCCCGGCGCGCGTCTTCACCGCCGCTGCACCGACGTCCCAGTCGACGGTGATGGAGTCGATGTCGCCGCAGCACTCGACCAGCCGCTGGTTGCGCAGGTAGCCGAGCACGAGCAACTCGGGCGAGGCGCCCAGCGTCATCAGCGTGACGAGCTCGCGTCGGTCGACGAAGACGGTCAGCGCCCGCTCGGCCGGAATGGCGATCTGCCGCTCGGCGCCGAACTCGTCGCGGACTGAAATCCGCTCGGTGAGCGGCGCGCTGGCCGCGGTGAGCCGGACGGTCGGAGCGGCTATTTGCGTGGGCCCGTCATTTCCGCCGAAGTCGCCTTGTTGCTCGGCGGCGAGACGGCCATGCCCGCCGGCGAATGCGCTTCGGAAGCCTCGAGCGGCTTCGACGCCGCGGCGTCCACCGGCGCCACGTAGGGCCCCGGATCGGCGCATCCTGGCATCGGATCGAGCGACGGCGCCTCCTTGCCGGCCGCCCTTTGCTCGGCGCGGTACCTGTCGGCCGTCTTGTTCATGACCATGCAGACCTTGTAGAGGCCGCCCTTGTCGGTCCACGCTGCCTTTGCCGCCGTCTCGGCGGCCTTGGCCTTGGCCTCTTCGCTGAGCGCCGGCAGCTTGGCGAGAAGCGGGCCGGTCGCGAGAACCGCGAGCAGGGCGACCACGGCGGGCTTGTTCATCGTCTGTCCTTTTCTGGGGCGCTCAAGCGGCCGGCTGGCGAACGGCGCGTGCCGGCACCGTGCGCTCTGCCGGGATGCGGCCGGCGCGGATGTCGTCGTACCAGAACTTGTGGTGCTCCTCGGCCCAGTGCTCGTCGACGTAGCCCGTCTTCATGGCGCGGAAGG
>JAYTYH010000129.1:0-3112 GCA_043742485.1 Rhizobacter sp. | reverse complement strand
ATCGCCGGACGCATCGCCGGACGGATGAAGGGCGGACACACCCCGGAAACCCGGCTTTTGGCGCGAACTTCGGACGGCTTGTTCGGGGTTGCCTGTCCGGGGCGGGGCTTCCGGCGTTCGGTTTTGCGTTCGCTACCGTGTGTCCGCCATCGTGTCTCTGTCCCGTGCGACTGCCATTCGTCAGCAGCGGCGACAGAGCTTGCCGTTGGCTGGCGTGAAGTTGGAAAAAGGTTTCCGAAGTATCCGCCCGGATACTTCGGAAGCTTTTTTTTTACTCTGTAAAATGGAGAAAAAGGTAGATTGGGAATGCTTTCCCGCTCCTCTTTCTTGGGTGACTGGGAATTCTCCGCGCCAGATGGCTACTCCATTACTGACGGGGCTTCCTCGCCTTCCGCCCGCAAGCGGAGGGTTTTCCAACCGCGTTGCGCCTTGCCATCCGTGCCCCGGATGTCGTTTCGCGTCACTTGCCGGAATATGCGTTGCGCCATGTCCGGGGCTTCTCTGCCAAAGCGGTTTCGGTCAACGGCGTTCCATCCTCGGTCGGTGCGTGCTCAAGAAGATCGCAGTGCCCGACAAGCCCCTGCAGACGAGCGCCGCTGCCGCCGGCCGATGAGCGAGCCCGCGCCTGCGCCTGCGCCCTCGATCGCGCCCGACGGCGCCGAGGCACTGCTGAAGCGCCTCGAATGGACGGTCCTGCGCCGGCTCGACGGCCTGCTGCAGGGCAACCACCGCACGCTGATGCGCGGCGCCGGCCTCGACCTCGCCGACTTGCGCGAGTACCAGCACCACGACGACGTTCGCCACATCGACTGGAACGTCACCGCGCGCCTGCAGCAGCCCTACGTGCGCCAGTTCACCGAAGACCGCGAGCTCTCGGCCTGGTTCCTCGTCGATCTTTCCGCCAGCGTCGACTTCGGCTCCAACGTGCACACCAAGCGGGCCATCGCGCGCCAGTTCGTCGGCGTCCTCGCGCGGCTGCTGACACGCCACGGCAACCGGGTCGGCGCCCTGCTCTACGGCAACCGGGTCGACACCGTGCTGCCGGCGCGCGGCGGCCGAATCCACGTGCTCGAGCTGCTGCAGCGGATGTCGTCCCGGCCCGCAGAAGCCGCCGCCGGCGCCACCGATCTGCGCGACCTGCTCGCGGCCGGCCAGCGCACCATCAAGCGCCGTTCCACCGTGTTCGTGGTCTCCGATTTCATCAGCGCGCCGGGCTGGGAAAAGACGCTAGGCCAGCTGGCGCTGCGCCACGAAGTCACCGCGGTGCGCCTCTTCGACGCCCTCGAGATGGACCTGCCCGACATCGGCCTCGTCACCATGCGCGACGCCGAGACCGGCGAGCAGCTGCTCGTCGACACCCACAACGCCGGCTTCCGCAAACGCTTCAAGGCCGCCGCCGAGAAGCGCGAGACGCAACTGCGCCAAGGGCTGGCGCGCGCTGGCGTCGACACCCTCGAGCTCGGCACCGACGACGACCTCGTCGACGCCATCGTCCGCTTCGCCGATCTCAAGAAGCAGCGCAGCCGGCTCGCCAACTGGAGCGGGCCGCGCGCCCGCTCCATCGGCCACGTCCGGCCCGCTGCCTGAGCCACCCGTCATGACGCCCGCCACGCCCTGGTTGACCTTTCTCTGGCCGACGATGCTGTGGGCGCTCGTCGCCCTGCCCGTCATCCTCGTGCTCTACGTGTTCCTCGTCACGCGGCGCAAGAAAACGACGCTGCGCTACGCCAACCTCGGCCTCGTGCGCGACGCGCTCGGCGGCCGCAGCGCCTGGCGCCGCCACGTGCCGCCGGCGCTGATGTTCGTGGCCCTGGCAGCGCTGCTGCTGGCGTCGTCGCGACCGGCGGCGTTGATCACGCTGCCATCGGCGCAGGAGACCATCGTGCTCGCGATGGATGTCTCGGGCAGCATGCGCGCCGCCGACGTGCTGCCGAGCCGCATCGTCGCCGCCCAGGAAGCGGCCAAGAGCTTCGTCGCCGAGCTGCCGAGGAACGTCAAGATCGCGGTCGTCGCCTTCGCCGGCACCGCCGCCGTCGTGCAGGCGCCGACCCTGAGCCGCGACGACGTCAACGCGGCCATCGACCGCTTCCAGCTGCAGCGCGGCACCGCCATCGGCAGCGGCATCGTGCTGTCGCTGGCGACGATCTTCCCCGAGGCCGGCATCGACCTCTCGCAGATCACCGGCGCCCGCGCCATGCCGCCCGGCCCGAACGACAAGCCCAAGCCCGACTTCACGCCGGTGGCGCCCGGCTCGTACTCGTCGGCGGCGATCATCCTGCTCACCGACGGCCAGCGCACCACCGGCCCGGACTCGCTCGAGGCCGCCAGGATGGCCGCCGACCGCGGCGTCCGCATCTACACCGTCGGCATCGGCACCAAGGAGGGCGAGACGATCGGCTTCGAGGGCTGGTCGATGCGCGTTCGCCTCGACGAGGAGACCCTGAAAGGCATCGCCAAGATGACCAGCGCCGACTACTTCTATGCCGGCACGGCGACTGACCTGAAGAAGGTCTATCAAGGCCTCAGCACGCGCCTCATCGTCGAGAAGAAGGAGACCGAGATCAGCGCCCTGCTGGCGACCTTCGGCGCCGTGATGGTGCTGCTCGCCGCGGGCCTTTCGGTGTGGTGGTTCGGCCGGGTCGCCTGAGGACGCAGCCCGTGTCCGGGCACTAATGCGCGAACCCGCGGTTACCTGCGTCACGGCCAGGACACGGATCGCGGCTCAGGTCGCGCAGCCAGATGCCGAAGGTCCCGGGATGAGCAAGTACAGGGTCTACAAGTCGCCCACCGGGGACATCGTGCGGGTGAAGATGGGATTTTCCTGGCAGGCCTTCTTCGTCGGCTCGTTGTCCGCGGTTCTGCGCCGGGTCTGGTTGCTGGCCATCGTGGCCGGCCTTTTCTTCGTGAGCCAGGCTTACTTCAGCGGTGCGCCGACGCCGACCTCGCGCACGGTGGCGCTGGCGCTGGCGCTGCTCTGCCTCTACGGCGTCTACATGGTGTTCTGTGGCGTCAACGGCAGCCGCTGGCTGAGCGATTCGCTGCGCCGGCGCGGCTTCACGCTGATCGGCGAGGAACGCGGCTGAAGCTCGGGAACCGGCATGCCGTCAGCCGA
>JAYTYH010000128.1:0-7729 GCA_043742485.1 Rhizobacter sp. | reverse complement strand
CCCCAAGCGAGGACGGGAAGATCAAAAGTTGTCCCCCGATCATCCACAAGGCAATGTGGATAAGCTGTGGATGGATTCCCTGTTGGCGGCCTGCAACGCGAACAAATCAAGCATTGGCGCGGGTTGCGGAGGGGTGCTTTTGGCTACAATGAAATCACCCAACAAGCAGTTGCCAAACGTTTTGTTGGAAGGCGCGTCAGTAATTCGACGTGCCTTTTTTTTGCCTCCGATGCTCGGCTCTGCCGTCGTGACGAGCCCTCGGCGCACGCGACCTACGCAGTGACATGCAGCACATCCGAAACTTTTCCATCATCGCCCACATCGACCATGGCAAGTCGACGCTGGCCGATCGCCTGATCCAGCGTTGTGGTGGTCTGAGCGAGCGTGAGATGGAAGCGCAGGTGCTGGACTCGATGGACATCGAGCGTGAGCGCGGCATCACCATCAAGGCACAGACGGTGGCGCTGAACTACACCGCGCGCAACGGCGAGGTCTATCAGCTCAACCTTATCGACACGCCGGGCCACGTCGACTTCTCGTATGAGGTGAGCCGATCGCTATCGGCCTGCGAAGGCGCGCTGCTCGTGGTTGACGCCAGCCAGGGTGTCGAGGCGCAGACGGTCGCCAACTGCTACACCGCACTCGATCTCGGCGTCGAGGTCGTCCCGGTGCTCAACAAGATGGATCTGCCGCAAGCGGATCCGGACCGCGCCCGCGAGGAAATCGAGGACGTGATCGGCATCGATGCCACGAACGCGATTCCGTGCAGCGCGAAGACCGGCGAAGGCATCGACGACATCCTCGAAGCTGTGGTCGCGCGAATGCCGGCGCCCCGCGGGCTGCCCGATGCGCCATTGCGGGCGATGATCGTCGATTCGTGGTTCGACAACTACGTCGGCGTCGTGATGCTGGTCCGCGTCGTCGACGGCAGCTTGCGTCGTGGCGAGCGAATTCGCCTGATGGCGAGCGACACCGTGTTCGACGCCGACCACCTCGGCGTCTTCACTCCCGCCTCGGTCGCGCGCGACAAGCTCTCAGCTGGCGAGGTCGGCTTCGTGATCGCCGGCATCAAGGAGCTGCAGGCGGCCAAGGTCGGCGACACCATCACGCTCGAGAAGAAGCTTCCGAACAATGCCGGCGTCGCGACCGAGCCGCTGCCGGGCTTCAAGGAAATCCAGCCGCAGGTCTTCGCCGGGCTCTACCCGACCGAGGCGAGCGAATATGACCAGCTCCGAGACGCCCTCGAAAAGCTCAAGCTCAACGACTCGTCGCTGCGTTACGAGCCGGAAGTGAGCCAGGCACTCGGGTTCGGCTTTCGCTGCGGCTTTCTCGGTCTACTTCATATGGAGATCGTGCAGGAGCGGCTGGAGCGCGAATTCGATCAAGACTTGATCACGACGGCGCCGTCGGTCGTCTATCAGGTGGCGCTCAACGACGGCACCGTGCTGCAGGTCGACAATCCCTCGAAGATGCCCGATCTCGGTCGCATCGCCGAGATCCGAGAGCCGATCGTCACCGTGCAACTCTACATGCCGCAGGAGCACGTCGGACCGGTGATGACGCTGGCCAACCTAAAGCGGGGCGAGCAGAAGAACATGGCCTACCACGGCCGCCAGGTCATGCTCACCTACGAGATGCCGCTGGCGGAGATCGTGCTCGACTTCTTCGACAAGCTGAAGAGCGCGTCGCGCGGCTACGCCTCGATGGACTACGAGTTCAAGGAATACCGCGCCGCCGACGTCGTCAAGGTCGACATCCTGCTCAATGGCGACAAGGTCGACGCGCTTTCGATCATCGTCCACCGCAGTCAGAGCCAGTACCGCAGCCGTGCCGTCGTGAGCAAGATGCGCGAGCTCATTTCGAGGCAGATGTACGACGTTGCGATACAGGCTGCCATCGGAGCCAACATCATCGCGCGTGAGACAATCAAAGCCCTTCGCAAGAACGTGATCGCCAAGTGCTACGGCGGCGACATCTCGCGCAAGAAGAAGCTGCTCGAAAAACAGAAGGCCGGCAAGAAGCGCATGAAGCAGATCGGCTCCGTCGAGGTGCCGCAAGAGGCGTTTCTCGCCATTCTCCAGGTGGATGACTGATGGGCTCGCTGACCGGTCTGCTCTATGCCTGCCTAGGAGTTTTCGGGGTGGGCTGGTACCTCAACAAGTGGTCGGGCAATTTCTCCCTGCTGCTTTTCACCCTCACGATCGTCACCTTCTGCTATTGGCTGGCAGAGCGCTTCTATTTCGCACCGAAGCGGCTTCGAGCCGTGGCGACGTTCGAACGCAATGACGCGGTGCGGCGCCAGCAACTGGCCGAAAAGGGCATCACCAAGGTCGACGATCACGGCGCCGTGACACGCCAGGCGTTGTTGCTGCAGCCCTGGTGGCTCGACTGGACGGCGGGGCTGTTCCCGGTGATCCTCGTCGTCTTCCTGTTGCGGTCGTTCCTGTTCGAGCCCTTCAAGATCCCGTCCGGATCGATGATGCCGACGCTCATGATCGGAGACCTCATCCTCGTCAACAAGTTTCACTACGGAGTGCGGCTGCCGGTCATCAATCGCAAGATCATCGACATCCACAACCCCGAGCGCGGCGACGTGATGGTGTTTCGTTTTCCCAAGGACCCGAGCACGGACTTCATCAAGCGCGTGATCGGCTTGCCGGGCGACGAAGTGATGTTTCGCGATCAGAAGCTCTATATCAACGGCGAGCCGGCGAAGCTCGAGGCCGCACCGCCGCCCGGTTTCTACGACGAGGACGCGCGTGCCTACACGCCGTTGTTTGAAGAGAAGCTGGGGACCATGCAACACAAGATCCTCATTAATCCTCAGTCGGCGCCGTTTTGGAAAAGCCAGGAGGGCAGCCAGTTTCCTTTTCGCGAAAACTGCCGCTACAGTGACAACAGCGTGACATGCAAGGTGCCTCCCGGGCACTATTTCATGATGGGCGACAACCGCGACAACTCTCTTGATTCGCGCTATTGGGGGTTCGTTCCCGACGAGAACATCGTTGGCAAGGCGTTCTTCATCTGGATGAATTTCGGCGACTTGAAGCGGATCGGGTCGTTCCGTTAGCAGGCGCCGGCAAAGGAGGATCGGGATGAACCGAGAAGCCGGCAAGGCTCGAAGTCAACGTGGCGTGACGCTGTTCGGGCTGCTCTTCTGGGCCGTCATCGTCGGCTTCCTCGCGCTCATCGGCATGCGGGTGCTGCCGGCGCTGAACGAGTACTTCACGATCAAGCGCGCGATCAACAAGATCACCACCGAAGGCACCACGGTGCCTGAGATACGGGCCGCCTTCGAGCGCACGAAAGACATCGAGTACTCGATCTCGACCATCTCCGGCAAGGATCTGACGATCACCAAGGAGAACGACAAGATCGTCGTCAGCTTCGCGTACGACAAAGAAGTGGAACTCGTGAAGCCGGTTTTCCTTCTGATCAAGTTCGAGGGCCGCTCGAACTAGGTCGCCGCGGCTCGCTCCCTCCCTTTCGCGAGCCTTCACCGCATGGATTCCCGCCTCGTCGCGCTGCAGCAGCGCATTGGTCATCGCTTCAGTGACGCCGCGCTCCTGCAACGCGCGCTGACCCACCGCAGCTTCGGCGCCGACCACAACGAGCGACTCGAATTTCTCGGCGACGCTGTCTTGAGCCTGGTCGTCTCCAGCCTTCTGTTCGACCGCCTCGGCGAGTCCGACGAGGGCGACCTGACCCGCGTTCGCGCCCATCTCGTGCGCGAAGACAGCTTGCATCGCGCCGCTCTCCAGCTCGGCCTTCCCGAATCGCTGCGCCTGGGCGACGGCGAAGCGCGTGGCGGCGGGGCGCTGCGGCCATCGATCCTCGCCGATGCCCTCGAGGCGCTGCTCGGTGCCACCTTCCTCGACGGCGGTCTCGACGCGGCACGCTCTCTGGTGCAAAGCCTGTTCGGCGAGATCATCGACACCACCGACATGGCGAGCTGGGCCAAGGATGCCAAGACCGAGCTCCAAGAATGGCTCCAGGCGCGGCGCATCAACGTGCCCAGCTACCGCATCGTCGCCACCCGCGGCCAGGCCCATGCGCAAACTTTCGAGGTCGAATGTGCGGTGCCGGCGCTCAGCTTGCGCGAGTCTGGCGAGGGCAAGTCGCGCCGTACCGCCGAGCAGGAGGCGGCGCGTCGCATGCTCGACGCCCTGCGCGCCACCGACCGGCCCGGAAGCGCGCTGCAATCCTGATGAAGAAATGCGGTCTCGTGGCCATCGTCGGCAGGCCCAACATGGGCAAGTCGACTCTGCTCAATGCACTCGTCGGCCAGAAAATCAGCATCACCTCGAGCAAGGCGCAGACGACGCGGCACCGCATCACCGGCATCCGCACGCGTGACGAAGCCCAGTTCGTCTTCGTCGACACGCCCGGCTTCCAGACCCGCCACGTCGCGCCGCTCAACAGGGTGTTGAACCGGGCCGTCACCGGTACGGTGAGCGACGTCGACGTGATGTTGCTCGTCGTCGAGGCAGGCAAATTCGGCAACGACGACGCCGCCGTGCTCGCCCTGCTGCCGGCCGACAAGCCGGTGCTCCTGATCGCCAACAAGCTCGACACCGTGACCCGCCGCGCCGACCTGGCGCCCTGGCTGCAGGCGATGCAGGCGCGCCATCCGTTCGCCGAGTTCGTGCCGATGTCGGCGCACAAGGCGGCCGACGTCGAGCGCCTGCTCGGCATCGTCGAGCCGTATCTGCCGGAGCAACCCTGGCTCCACGAAGAAGACGCGCTCACCGACCGGAGCGATCGCTTCCTGGCCGCCGAGATCGTGCGCGAGAAGCTGTTTCGCCTCACCGGCGACGAATTGCCCTACACCTCGACCGTGATCATCGACAAGTACGAGGAAGAGGGCGACCTGCGCCGCATCGCCGCCACCATCGTCGTCGAGCGCGATGCCCACAAGGGCATGATCATCGGCAGCGGCGGCGAGCGCCTGAAGCGCATCGGATCCGAGACGCGCCAGGAGCTCGAGCGGCTGCTCGGCGCCCGCGTCTTCATCGAGCTGTGGGTCAAGGTGCGCGGTGGTTGGGCCGACGACGAGGCCCACCTGCGCTCCTACGGCTACGACTAGCGGCCGCGAGCCTTCCGTGGTCGCGCGCCACTCCCGCCAGGCGCCGCTGTCGGCGTACGTGCTGCATCGCTACGAGTGGAGTGAGTCGAGCCTCATCCTCGACGTCTTCACGCGCGACCAGGGTCGCATCGCGGTCGCGGCCAAGGGCGCCCGGCGACCGTTCTCGCAGCTGCGCAGCGTGCTCCTGCCGTTTCAGCGCATCCAGATCTCGCTCGGCCGCCAGGTCAACAGTGAGGAGGCGCGCGAGGTCGAGACGCTGAAGGCCGCCGAGTGGACGGGCGGCCACGCCATGCTGACCGGCGCCGCGCTCTTCAGCGGCTTCTATCTCAACGAGCTGCTGATGAAGCTGCTGGCGCGCCACGATCCGCATCCGGCGTTGTTCGACGTCTACGCCGCCACGCTGGTCGAGCTGGGGCGCGCCGACGAAGCAGGCGCCCAGGCGGCGCTGCGCGCCTTCGAGCTGGTGTTGCTGAAGGAGGTCGGCCTCCTGCCCGATCTTGCCGTCGAGACGGCGACGCGGCGCGCCGTGTCGGCTGAATCGCGCTACCTCGTTCTTGCCGATTCCGGCGTGGTCGAGACGCGCGACGAAGGCGCCGGCAGCGCCGGCGGGGCCACGCTCATGGCCCTTCACGCCGCACTCGTCGGCGGCGATCTGGAGCAGTTGCAGCGGGCCGCCCGTGGCGCGCTCGCAGAGCTGAGGCCGTTGCTTCGAAGCCAGCTTCACTATCATCTCGGCACCTCGCAGCTCCGAACGCGGCAGGTCATGGTCGACGCGCAAGCGCTCGACCGCCGGCCCCGCCCCTTGCCATGAATCCGATGATGACGACCGGCCTCGACGCCCGCCGCGGCGCGACGGCGCTGTCGGTCAACGTCAACAAGATCGCGCTGCTGCGCAACCAGCGCGATCTCACGATCCCGAACGTGGTCGGGCTCGCGACGCTGGCGCTGGCAGCCGGCGCCCACGGCATCACCGTCCACCCGCGGCCCGACGAGCGCCACATCCGCCGCCACGATGTCAGCGAGCTCGGCGCCATGCTGAAGGCCTGGCCCGATGCCGAGTTCAACATCGAAGGCAATCCGTTTCACAACCTCATGGAGATCGTGCGCGAGGCGCGGCCGCAGCAATGCACCTTCGTGCCCGACAGTGCCGAGCAGTCGACCTCCGACCATGGCTGGGACCTTGCCGCCGACGGTGCGCGCCTGGCGCCGCTCATCGACGAAGCCCATGCGCTCGGCGTGCGCGTCAGCCTCTTCGTGGACGCGGATCCCGACGCGATCGAGGCGGCGAAGGCGATCGACGCCGACCGCGTCGAGCTCTACACCGAGCCGTATGCGCGTGCGTGGGGCAGCGCGGCTCAGGCAGAAGTGCTCGACCGTTTTGCGGCCGCTGCGGCGGCGGCGCAGCGCGCAGGCCTCGGCGTCAACGCTGGCCACGACCTCAACCGGGACAACCTCGCCGACTTTCTCGCCGCCGTCCCGGGCACGCTCGAGGTCTCGATCGGCCATGCGCTGATCGCCGATGCCCTCGAGTTCGGCATGACCGAGACCATCCACGCCTATCTGCGTGCCCTGCGAGCCGCGAAGGCCTGACGCCGGTGATCTTTGGTGTCGGCACCGATATCTGCGACGTGCGCCGCATCCGCGCCGTGCTGGCGCGCCGCGGCGATCGTTTCGCCGAGCGCGTGCTCGGCCCGCACGAAATCGCTGTCTTCCAGCGTCGACGCAGTCAGCTCGAGGAGCGTGGCATTCGCTATCTGGCGACGCGCTTCTCGGCCAAGGAGGCCTTCTCCAAGGCGATCGGCCTCGGCATGCGCATGCCGATGACATGGCGTGGCTGCGAGATCGCCAAGCAGCCGAGCGGCAAGCCCGAGATTCGCCTGAACGGCGCACTCGCGGCCTGGTTCACGGAGCGCGGCCTCAGCGCCCATGTCAGCGTCAGCGACGAGGCCGACTACGCGGCGAGCTTCGTCGTCGTCGAACAGCGGGAAGCACGACCATGAGCATGAAAACATCGACCGTCACCAAGATCCCGGCCGGCCACGCGCCGGTCATCCTCGACATCGCCGGCACGTCGCTCGATGCTGCCGACCGACGCCGCCTCGCTCATCCCCTCACCGGCGGGCTCATCCTTTTCGCGCGCAATTGGCAGAGCCGCCGCCAGCTCACCGAGCTGGCCGCCGAGATCAAGTCGGTGCGACCCGACGCGCTGATCTGCGTCGATCACGAAGGCGGCCGCGTCCAGCGCTTTCGCACCGACGGCTTCACGCATGTGGCGCCTATGCGCGTGCTCGGCGAGCTCTGGATGGATGACGGCGCCGCCGGCTCCGGCAGCGGCGCCATGCACGCACTCGCGGCGGCACGGGCTGCCGGCTACGTGCTCGGCGCCGAGCTGCGGGCCTGTGGCATCGACCTCAGCTTCACGCCGGTGCTCGACCTCGATCACGGTCCGAGCTCGGTGATCGGCGACCGTGCCTTCCATCGCGATCCGCGCGTGGTCTCGCTGCTTGCCGACAGCCTCATGCACGGCCTGCTGCAGGCCGGCATGCTCAACTGCGGCAAGCACTTCCCCGGCCATGGCTTCGTCGCTGCCGACAGCCACACCGACGTGCCGGTCGACGAGCGCCCACTCGATCGCATCCTCGG
>JAYTYH010000127.1:0-5888 GCA_043742485.1 Rhizobacter sp. | reverse complement strand
GCTGTCAGCCGTTCAATCTTGAGAGTCTCGCCGGCAGTAACCTTGTACTGTTTACCGCCGGTTTTGATGACCGCGTACATCCTGAATCCTTCGCTCACTGGGGCTGACTTCGCTTCCGATTCTCATCGAGCCTGCAGGACATGCCAGCGCCGAGATGAGCCCATGACTATACCATGTCGACTTCGTCAAGACCCCGGCTCCATATGCATCCGAGACAGTGTTGCGGCTGCCACCTGCGCCAAGGTCCCGCCTTAATTAGCGCTTTTCTATAATCAAACGCTTGACCGATTTCCTCGTGTCCTCATCGCTGTCTCCGGCCTCGCTGCATCTTTCGCCGCCCGATGCAATCGCGACGCTCATGGTCGACGACATGCACCAGGTCGACGCCGTCATTCAGCGTCGCCTGGCCTCACAGGTTGTGCTGATTGACCAGATCGCACACTACATCATCAGCGCCGGCGGCAAGCGGATCCGCCCGTTGCTGGTGCTGCTGTTCTCAGGCGCGCTCGGGTTCGCCGGGCGAGAGCGATTCGAACTGGCCGCGACGGTTGAATTCATTCACACCGCAACGCTGTTGCACGACGATGTCGTCGATGAATCCGGGCTCCGGCGCGGCCGGCGCACAGCCAACGCGTTGTTCGGCAATGCCGCAAGCGTGCTCGTCGGCGATTTCGTCTACTCGCGCGCATTCCAGATGATGGTTTCGCTCAATCGCATGCGCGTGCTCGAAGTGCTTGCCGATGCCACCAATGTGATCGCCGAAGGAGAGGTCCTGCAACTGATGAACATGCACGAGCCCGACATCGCAGTCGAAGACTATCTGCGCGTCATCCGTTTCAAGACCGCCAAACTCTTCGAAGCCAGCGCCCGGCTGGGCGCCGTTCTCGCCGAGGCCGATGCAGGCACCGAGGAGGCCTGCGCCGACTACGGCCGTTCGCTCGGCACCGCGTTCCAGCTCGTCGATGACCTGCTCGACTACGAAGGTGCGACCGAGCAGCTCGGCAAGAACGTCGGCGACGATCTTCGCGAGGGCAAGCCGACTCTGCCATTGCTGATCGCCATGGAACGCGGCTCGCCAACCGAGCGAGAGCTCTTGCGCCACGCGATCAAGCACGGCGAGGTGGAGCGGCTCGCCGACATCGTCGCCATCGTTCGCTCGACCGGCGCGTTGACTGCGACGCGCGAGGCCGCTCGGACAGAAGCAGACAAGGCCCGACACGCGCTCGAGCGGCTGCCTTCAACGGCTTATCGAGACGCTCTGCTAGACTTATGTGTCCGATCTGTCGAACGTTCTTCCTGACGAAAAGTCGGCATAAGCCGACCGGCCTCAGGACCCGATTCGAGCGAGGCGATGCAAAAAATCGGGGTGTAGCTTAGCCTGGTAGAGCGCTACGTTCGGGACGTAGAGGCCGGAGGTTCGAATCCTCTCACCCCGACCAAGCATCGATTTATCGAGGTTTGCCGATGACTGTCGGGTTGCGGCACAGGGCTCGTGAATTGTTGACGCCGGCCGCGGTGCCGCAGCGTTTACAGCCCATGGTGAATCGACGATGATCGTCCGTTCATCTATGTACTGATTGGGCTCTCTAGGTTGGATACCCTTGCCGAAGCTCCACACTCCGCCCTCTCCGGCGTGGCGAGAGTGCTGGTCCACGCCGGCAAGCTGAACCCCAAGATCGCCGAAGAGCTTGTCCGCAGTTCGCGCGACAAGCGCACCAGTTTTGTCGCGTCGGTCATCGCCGCCGGCGCCGTCTCTCCGGCCGATCTTGCCCATACGCTCGCCGCGGCGCTGGCGCTGCCATTGCTCGACCTCAGCTCGGTCGACGCGCTCAAGCTGCCCAAGAACGTCATCGACAGCAAGATGGCGGCGCAGTACCAAGTCATCGTCCTGGGCAAACGGGGCAACCGGATATTCATCGGCGGCGCCGACCCGACCGATCAGGAAGCCGTCGAGCGAATCAAGTTTGCAACGCAGCTGTCGCCCGAGTGGGTCATCGTTGAGCACGACAAGCTCGCCAAGCTGCTCGAAGGCACCGGCGCGAGCACGAACGAAACGATGGAGGCGCTGTCGTCGGGCGACTTCGAGTTCGACGTCACCGACGACGTCACGACACAGTCCGACCAGCAGGAAGTCACCAGTGAAGTCGAAGACGCGCCGGTGGTGCGCTTCCTGCAGAAGATGCTGATCGACGCCATCAATCTTCGTGCGTCTGACCTGCACTTCGAGCCCTACGAATACCACTATCGCGTCCGCTTCCGGGTCGACGGCGAGTTGCGCGAGATCACCCAGCCGCCGCTCGCCATCAAGGACAAGCTGTCGGCTCGCATCAAGGTCATCTCACGGCTCGACATCTCCGAAAAACGCGTGCCTCAAGACGGCCGGATGAAGCTGAAGTTTGGCAACAAGGCGATCGACTTTCGCGTCAGCACGTTGCCCACGTTGTTCGGCGAAAAGATCGTGATTCGGATCCTCGATCCGTCGAGTGCCAAGGTCGGCATCGAAGCGCTCGGCTACGAGAAGATCGAGAAGGATCGCTTGATGAAGGCGATCCAGCGGCCCTACGGCATGGTGCTCGTCACCGGCCCGACCGGCAGCGGCAAGACGGTCTCGCTCTACACCTGCCTGAACATCCTGAACCAGCCGGGCGTCAACATCGCCACGGTCGAAGACCCGGCGGAGATCAACCTGCCCGGAGTCAACCAGGTCAATGTCAACGACAAGGCCGGACTCACTTTTTCGACGGCGCTGAAGTCGTTCCTGCGGCAGGATCCCGACATCATCATGGTTGGCGAGATTCGCGACCTCGAAACGGCCGATATTGCGATCAAGGCAGCTCAGACTGGCCACATGGTGATGTCGACGCTGCACACCAACGACGCGCCGACCACGCTGACCCGTCTGTCGAACATGGGCGTCATGCCCTTCAACATCGCCGCCAGCGTGCTGCTCATCACGGCACAGCGCCTGACGAGAAAACTATGCGAGAACTGCAAGGTTCTCGCCGACTATCCTCGCGACGCGATGATCAAGGCTGGCTTCAAGCCGGAAGATCTCGACGGCAACTGGAAGCCGTTCAAGGCAGTCGGTTGTTCGATGTGCAACAACGGTTACAAAGGTCGGGTTGGCATTTACCAGGTCATGCCGATCAGCGAAGAGATCCAGAAGATCATCCTGAATGCCGGCTCGGCCACCGATATCGCCGCTCAGGCAGCGCGCGAAGGTGTTCGTGACCTTCGCATGTCAGGGCTCCTCAAGGTGCGCGCAGGCGTGACGACACTCGAAGAAGTGATCTCGTGCACCAACGAGTAGCAAACAAACGCAAGGGGCGGGGCTAGGGCCTCGAAGACACATGGCAACGGCACTGGCTGCGAAGCGGATCAAGGACATCATCTTCGAGTGGGAAGGCAAGGACAAGAACGGCAAGCCCGTTCGCGGCGAGATGCGTGCCGGTGGCGAAGCGATGGTGAGTGCCAGCCTGCGCCGCCAGGGCGTGATGGTCAACAAGGTGAAGAAGCGCCGCATGAGCGGCGGCAAGTCGATCAAGCAGAAGGACATCGCCGTCTTCACGCGCCAGCTCTCGACCATGATGCGCGCCGGTGTGCCCCTGATCCAATCGTTCGACATCGTCGCCCGCGGCAGCACCAATGCACGCATGACGCGCCTGCTGGTCGACATCCGCTCCGACGTCGAGACCGGCACCAGTTTGTCGGCCGCCTTCAGGAAGCACCCGCTCCACTTCGATGCCCTGTACTGCAACCTGGTCGAAGCCGGTGAAGCGGGCGGTATCCTGGAAACGCTGCTCGATCGCCTCGCCGTCTATCAAGAGAAGACGATGGCGATCAAGAACAAGATCAAGTCGGCGCTGATCTACCCGGTGGCCGTGCTCGTCGTCGCTTTCGTGGTGCTGACGGTGATCATGATTTTCGTGATCCCGGCCTTCGAAGACGTCTTCAAGTCGTTCGGTGCCGACTTGCCGGCGCCCACGCTCGTCGTCATCGCGATGTCGAAGTTCTTCACCAGCTACTGGTATCTGATCTTCGGCATCCTCGGCGGCGGCATCTACTTCTTCATGCAGACATGGCGGCGCTCGCTGAAGATGCAGAGCTACATGGACCGCCTGCTGCTGAAGGTGCCGGTCTTCGGCTCGCTCGTCAACAAGTCGTCGGTCGCGCGGTGGACGCGCACGCTGTCAACCATGTTCGCCGCCGGCGTGCCGCTGGTCGAAGCGCTCGATTCCGTGGGCGGCGCATCGGGCAATGCCGTCTTCGCTGAGGCCACCGAGAAGATCCAGAAAGACGTCTCGACCGGCTCGGCTCTGACGACCTCGATGCAGGCGACCGGCGTTTTCCCGGTGATGGTGCTGCAGATGTGCGCCATCGGCGAAGAGTCGGGCTCGCTCGACGCCATGCTCGGCAAGGCCGCCGAGTTCTACGAAGACGAGGTCGACGAGGCCGTCAAGGGCCTTTCCAGCCTGATGGAGCCGTTCATCATCGTCATCCTCGGCGTCCTCATCGGCGGCATCGTCGTCTCGATGTATCTGCCGATCTTCAAGCTCGGCCAGGTGGTCTGATCTGGAGATGCCTCCGGTCGAGGTCTTCCTCTCGCCGTTTGTTCTCGCCCTTTTCGGGCTGTGCATCGGCAGCTTCCTGAACGTCGTTATCCACCGCCTTCCGCTGATGCTGGAGCGCGGCTGGAAGCAGGAGAGCGCCGACCTTCTCGGCGTGACCCACATCGACCCGGCGCCGGCCATCACGCTGGCCGCACCACGGTCGCGCTGCCCTTCGTGCGGCCACGCCATCACCTGGTACGAAAACATTCCGGTCGCGAGTTGGCTGTGGCTGCGCGGTCGCTGCTCCGCCTGCAAGGCGCGCATCTCGGCGCGCTACCCGACGATCGAAATCGCCACCGCAGTGCTGTTCGCGCTGGTCGGCTGGCACTTCGGACCGCAACCCGTCGCGCTGCTCTGGTGCGGCTTCTGCGCCGTGCTGGTCGCGCTCTCGGGCATCGACTGGGACACCACGCTGCTGCCCGACAACCTGACGCTGCCGCTGCTTTGGGCCGGCCTCGTGGCGAGCCTGCTCGGCTGGACGCTGCCTCTGCCTGAATCGCTCTGGGGCGCCGTCGCCGGTTACCTTTCGCTCTGGTCGGTCTACTGGCTCTTCAAGCTCACCACGGGCAAGGAAGGCATGGGCTTCGGTGACTTCAAGCTGCTCGCCGCGCTCGGCGCCTGGCTGGGCTGGAAGATGATCCTGCCGATCGTTCTCGGCGCTTCGATCATCGGCGCGGTTGTGGGCATCGCCATGAAGATGTCGGCAGCGCTGCGCGAAGGCCGCTACGTGCCGTTCGGCCCGTTCCTCGCTGGCGCCGGCCTGGTCGTGATGTTCGCCGGACAACAGCGCGTTCTCGGCTGGCTCGGCTGGTCCTGAGCCGCACGCCGGAGCGAACGTTGGCGCCGCTGCGCATCGGCCTGACCGGAGGGATCGGCAGTGGCAAGAGCACGATCTCGACGATGCTCGCCGGCCACGGCGCCGCGGTCATCGATACCGATCTCATCGCGCGCCGCCTGACGCTGCCGGGCGGCGCCGCCATCGACGCGCTGCGCTCGGCATTCGGCGACGGCTTCATCGCAGCCGACGGCAGCCTGGATCGCGCCCGCATGCGCGAGGCCGCGTTCGCCGACGCCGACGCCAGGCACCGCCTCGAAGCGATCCTGCATCCGCTCATCGGCGTGGAGGTCGAGCAGCGCGCCGCCGCTGCCGGCGACGACATCGCCGCGATCGTCTTCGACGTGCCGCTGCTCGTCGAGTCGGGCCGCTGGCGCAGCCGCGTCGACGCCGTCTGGGTCGTCGACTGCAGCGAGGCGCGCCAGGTCGAACGCGTCGTCGCC
>JAYTYH010000126.1:0-6301 GCA_043742485.1 Rhizobacter sp. | reverse complement strand
TGCTGGCGCTGAACGGCAACGGCGTGCCTGTACCCGCGCCACAGGTGACGCTGGCACCGACAACGCTCGACTTCGGCAACCAAACGACCGGCGGGCTCTACCCGACGCGACAGGTGCAGCTCACGAACAGCGGCACGGCCGATCTCGCGATCACCGGCATCGTCGTCACGGGTGCCGGCTTTACAGGCGTCGCCGCCGCGTGCCCGGCGGTGCTTGCGCCGGCCGCCGGCTGCGTCATCGACATCGTCTTTGTCGCCACCGCTGCCGCGCCCTATACCGGCGCGCTGACCATCAGCAGCAGCGCCAGTTCATCGCCGAACGCAGCCGCACTGAAAGGCACCGGCGTCGCTGCGTCATTGCCGGTATTGGTGTTCGCACCGGCGGTGACAAGCCTCGACTTCGGCAACGTGCAAGCCGGCGCGATCTCCGCCGTGCAGTCCGTCACGGTACGGAACCAGGGGCCCGGCGGTGTCAGCCTCACAGTGCTGAACGCCGTAGGCCCTGGTGCATCGTCGTTCTCGGTCGTCGGCGGTACCTGTGCACTCGGCTCGCCGCTGTTCCAGGGCGACAGTTGCACAGTCAACGTGAGCTTCGCGCCCGGCTCGGCCGGCATCAAGACAGCAAACGTGCAGATCGCCTCCACCGGCAGCTTCCCGCCAGTGCTTTCGCTTGTCGGCACCGGCCTGGCGGGCCCGAATCCGAACCTCGCGCTCTCGACCCAGAGCCTTGACTTCGGCAGCGTGCACGTCGGCGCGCAGTCGCTGCCGTCGACGGTGCGCATCACAAGCTCCGGCTCGGGCGTCGTCACCGTCACCGGGCTCGAGGTCAACGGTGCGTACACGATTCAGAGCACGACCTGCCCGGCCACGCCGTTCAGCCTGCCCGCCGGCACCGCGTGCAGCATCGCCATGAGCTTTGCGCCCACCACAGAAGGAGCATCCGCTGGCATGCTGAAGGTGACCAGCGACGCTTCCCCGGCGGTCCGTGAAGTCACCCTTAGCGGCAGCGCCGAGAAGGCAACAGCGGTAGGTAGCGGCGGATGCACGATCGCAAGCGACCCAACGCGGCTGGATCCGACGCTGTGGCTGCTCCTGCTGGCGGCGCTCAGCGTTCTCGTGCATCGCCGGCTGCGCAAGGGAGAGTCGAAGTGATCGCCCGTCTCGGCCTCTGTTTCCTGCTGCTTGCGGCCAGCTTCGGCGCCCGCGCCCAGGCCGACGGCTCCGCCTACGGCACGCTCGACTTCTCCTACGGCCGCTTCGAGAACAGCGGCTTCGACCACCGCTACCGCATCAACAGCAACTCGCTGTCGGCGAGCTTCGTGGGCGTCAATGCCAGCTACGCCTTCGACGGCGGCTGGAAGCCGGGCATCAACCTCGAGACCTTCCTGCGCTTCCAGGACATCAACTACGGGCGCAACGACAGCGACAAGTTCCTGTCCCGCAACGCCTTCGTCTCGCTGCAGAGCGACTACGGCTTGGTGCGCATCGGTCGCCTGCAGTCGTATCTGTTCGAGACCTCGACGCGCTTCAATGCGTTCGGCAACTCCACCGGCTTTTCACCGTCGTTGCGCCACCTCTTCCTGAGCGGCAACCTCGACAGCGTGCAGGGCGATTTCTACTGGGACCGGGCGCTGAGCTACAGCACGCCGCGCTACGAAGGCCTGCAAGGCAACTTCATGTACGCGCTCGGCAAGGGCCGCCAGCGCGGCGACTACGCCGGCAGCAGCGTCGTGTATTCGCGCGGCCTGCTCGGCATTTCGCTGGCGGCGCAGCGCGTCCACATCAACGATGGCATCGCCGATCCCACCGACGAACTGACGCTGCAGCTGGGCGCCACCTACAACTTCGGCTGGGCCCGCGTGTTCGGCCAGTTCACGCACATCCGCGATCAGGGTCTCGACGTTCGCAGCAAGCTCTCGACCGCCGGCGTCAGCGTGCCGCTCGGACCGGGCAACGTGCTGGCGCAGATGGCCTACACGACGTCGAACGGCCCGGCCGTCGATCGCAGACACACGACGACGAGCGTCGGCTACGTCTACAACTACGACAGCGACATCGACCTGTACGTGCTCGGCATGGACGACCGCGTCCGCAACCAGACACGCGGTCTCTCGTACGCGTTGGGCGTTCGCTACCAGTTCTAAAAGCGCGCGGCGGCCTATCCCGCCGTGCGCCGCTCAGTTCTTCTCGGCCAGCTGCTCGAGGATTGCCGGGTTCTCCAGCGTCGAGGTGTCTTGCGTGATGGCCTCGCCGTTCGCCACCGAGCGCAGCAGGCGGCGCATGATCTTGCCGCTGCGCGTCTTCGGCAGGTTGTCACCGAAGCGGATGTCCTTCGGCTTGGCAATCGGACCGATCTCCTTCGCGACCCAGTCGCGCAGCTGCTTGGCGATCTGCTTGGCCTCTTCACCCGTCGGCCGTGGCCGCTTGAGCACGACGAAGGCACAGATCGCTTCGCCGGTGGTCTCGTCGGGCCGGCCGACCACCGCCGCCTCGGCAACGAGCTCGGTGCATGAGACGAGCGCCGACTCGATCTCCATCGTGCCCATGCGGTGGCCGCTGACGTTGAGCACGTCGTCGATGCGGCCGGTGATGGTGAAGTAGCCGGTCTTCTCGTCGCGGATGGCGCCGTCGCCGGCCAGGTAGTACCTGCCCTGGAACTCTTCCGGGTAGTAGCTCCTGACGTAGCGCTCGGGGTCGTTCCAGATCGTGCGGATCATGCTCGGCCACGGCTTCTTGATGACGAGGATGCCGCCCTTGCCGTTCGGCACGTCGTGGCCCTGCTCGTCGACCACGGCAGCGTCGATGCCCGGGAACGGCAGCGTGCACGAGCCGGGCACCAGCGGCGTGGCGCCGGGCAGCGGCGTGATCACGTGGCCGCCGGTCTCGGTCTGCCAGAAGGTGTCGACGACCGGGCAGCGGCCGCCACCGACATTCTTGTAATACCACTCCCACGCCGCCGGATTGATCGGCTCGCCGACCGAGCCGAGGATGCGCAGGCTCGACAGGTCGAAGCTCTTCGGGTGGACCTTGTCGTTGCTTTCGGCGGTCTTGATCAGGGCGCGAATGGCGGTGGGCGCGGTGTAAAAGATCGAAACCTTGTGCTTCTCGATCGTCTTCCAGAAGCGGCCGGCATCGGGATACGTGGGGATGCCTTCGAACACGACCTCGGTGCCGCCGAGCGCGAGCGGTCCGTAGGTGATGTAGGTGTGGCCGGTGACCCAGCCGATGTCGGCCGTGCACCAGAAGACATCGTCGGGCTTGAGGTCGAAGGTCCACTTCGTCGACAGCGCGGCGTGCAGCAGGTAGCCGCCGGTCGAGTGCTGCACGCCCTTCGGCTTGCCGGTCGAACCCGAGGTGTAAAGCAGGAACAACGGGTGTTCTGCGAGCACCCATTCGGGCTCGCACGTCGAGGGTTCCTTCTCGACGATCTCGTGCAGCCACTTGTCGCGCGGTGCCACGAAGGTCACGGGGCCGCCGGTGCGCCGGTAGACGATGACATCGCGCACCGACATGTTCGGCCCGGTCAGTGCCTCGTCGACGATGGCCTTCAACGGCAGCGCCTTGCCGCCACGCAACTGCTCGTCGGCGGTAATCACGAGCACGGCGCCGGTGTCGGAGATGCGGTCGCGCAGGCTCTGTGCCGAGAAGCCGCCGAAGACGACCGAATGGGTGGCGCCGAGGCGCGCGCAGGCCAGCATCGCAACCACGCCTTCGATCGACATCGGCATGTAGATCACGACGCGGTCGCCCTTGATCAGCCCGCGTGCCTTCATCGCATTGGCGAGCTGGCAGGTGCGCGCAAGCATCTCGCTGTACGTGATCTTCGTCGTGGCGCCGTCGTCGGCCTCGAAGATGATCGCCGTCTTGTCGCCGAGGCCGGCCTCGACGTTGCGGTCGAGGCAGTTGTACGAGGCGTTCAGCGTGCCGTCCTCGAACCACTTGAAGAAAGGCGGCGTGTCGCTGTTGAGCACCTTTTTGAACGGCGTGCGCCAGCTGATGAGCTCGCGCGCCTGTCGGGCCCAGAAGCCTTCGTAGTCGTTGGCAGCCTCGTCGCACAGAGCGCGGTATGCCGCCATGCCCGACACGTGCGCGTTCTTCACCAGTTCTGCGGGCGGTTCGTAGACCGTGGCCTCTGTCGTCATGCGTGTCTCCTTCATTCGGAGGCCAGTTTTACCTCATGTGCGACACCTACAATTCCGCCGCCCCAATCTTCCGGCCCTGCCGCGCGAGGACACGATGCACGAACTGCCCCTCCCCGCCGCAGCCCGGATGCGTCCGTTGCCCAACCTCATCTTCATGAGCCTCGCTGATGGAGGGCATCGGCTACAAGGTCGACTCGGTCGAGGCCGTCGTCCCGGTGCCGCAGCTGACCGAGACAAAGCACAGGAGCACATGAAGTTGTTGCCATGACCACGACCCTTCGCTACGCCGATTTCACCGACAGCATCGCTGCCGCGCTGCAGTACATCAGCTGCTACCACCCCGCCGACTACATCGCCCACCTGGCGCGGGCCTACGAGCTAGAGCAGGGGCCGGCCGCGAAGGACGCCATCGCGCAGATCCTCACCAACTCGAAAATGTGCGCCGAGGGCCGCCGGCCGATCTGCCAGGACACCGGCATCGTCAACGTGTTCCTGAAGATCGGCATGGACGTGCGCTTCGAGAACTTCCCCGGGAGCGTTGAGGATGCCGCCAACGAGGGCGTTCGCCGCGGCTACCTCGACGCCGACAACCCGCTGCGCGCGTCGATCGTGGCCGACCCGCAGTTCGAGCGCAAGAACACCCAGGACAACACGCCCGCCGTCGTCCACATGACGCTGGTGCCCGGCAACACGGTCGATGTCATCGTCGCGGCCAAGGGCGGCGGCAGCGAGAACAAGGCCAAGTTCGTGATGATGAATCCGAGCGACAGCCTGGTCGACTGGGTGCTGAAGACGGTGCCGACGATGGGCGCCGGCTGGTGCCCGCCGGGGATGCTCGGGATCGGCATTGGCGGCACGGCCGAGAAGGCGATGCTGCTCGCCAAGCAGAGCCTGATGGAAGACCTCGACATGCACGAGCTCAAGGCGCGCGGCCCGCGCGACAAGACCGAGGCGCTGCGCCTCGAGCTGCACGAGAAGATCAACGCGCTCGGCATCGGCGCCCAGGGTTTGGGCGGCCTGACGACGGTGCTCGACGTCAAGATCGCGATGGCGCCGACCCATGCGGCATCGAAGCCGGTGGCGATGATCCCGAACTGCGCCGCCACGCGCCACGCCCACTTCGTGCTCGACGGCTCCGGCCCGGCCTATCTCGAGCCGCCGAGCCTCGATCTCTGGCCCGACGTGAAATGGCAACCCGACTACAACCGGTCGAAGACCGTCGACCTCGACACGCTGACCCGGGCGGAGGTCGCGAGCTGGCAGCCGGGCGACACGCTGCTGCTCTCCGGCAGGATGCTGACCGGCCGCGACGCCGCCCACAAGCGCATCCAGGACATGCTGGCGCGTGGCGAGAAGCTGCCGGTCGACTTCACGGGCCGCGTCATCTACTACGTCGGCCCGGTCGATCCGGTGCGCGACGAGGTCGTGGGCCCGGCTGGCCCGACGACGGCGACGCGCATGGACAAGTTCACCGAGATGATGCTGGCCAAGACCGGCCTCCTCGCGATGATCGGCAAGGCCGAGCGCGGACCGGTCGCGATCGAGGCGATCAGACAGCATCGCAGCGCCTACCTGATGGGTGTCGGCGGCGCCGCCTACCTGGTCTCGAAGGCGATCAGGAAGTCGCGCGTGGTCGGCTTCGCCGATCTCGGCATGGAGGCCATCTACGAGTTCGAGGTCAAGGACATGCCAGTGACCGTGGCCGTCGATGCCAATGGCACCTCGGTGCACGAGACCGGGCCGGAAGAGTGGAAGAAGCGCATCGCCGGCATCCCCGTCGTCGCCGCCTGAGCCGGCCAGCGGACGTCGCCCATCGCGAGGGTTTGCCCGGCGGCGCGGCTTCTCCGCGCCGGCCTATATTCGCCTTCGGAAAAAAAGCGAACGAGCGTTCTATTCCACGTTTCGTTCTTGAATCGGACCCTGTATTTCCAGAGGCTGGCATGCGCGCAATTCGATCCTGGGCACCTTTCGTTCTCTCCGCGGTACTGCTTTCCGCCTGCGGTGGCGGCGACCCGGCCGTTCCCGGCACCGGCTCCACCGCCGGCGCGCCGTCGACCAGAGGGAGCTTCACGGCCGTGGTCTCCTTCGGCGACAGCCTGAGCGACATCGGCGCCTACGCGCCGGCGACCTCGCTGGCCGGGACCGGCGCACCGCCCTACT
>JAYTYH010000125.1:0-3345 GCA_043742485.1 Rhizobacter sp. | reverse complement strand
AAGTCACCCTAGCAGAGCGCATGCCGTGCCCCTTCAAATCGACCCGATCCAGATCACGGCCTATACCGCGACCACGGCCGCCGGCGTCGGCAACGCCGCCTTGCTCGGCGCCTTGCGGACCAACCGGAGCGCCCTGACGGCGAACGACTTCGGCCACGAGCCGCTGCCGACCTGGATCGGCCGCGTCGCCGGCGTCGAGTCGGTCTCGCTGCCGATGCCGCTCGCGGGTTGGGATTGCCGCAACAACTGCCTGGCCTGGCTCGGCCTCGGCGGCGACGGCTTCATCGACGCCGTCCACGCTGCGCGCGAGCGCCATGGCGCCGCCCGCGTCGCCGTCGTGCTCGGCACCTCGACCTCGAGCATCGGCGCCACCGAAGACGCCTATCGCGGGCTCGATGCCGATGGCCGCTTTCCGGCCGGCAACCGCAACCCGCTTGTCCACACGCCGCACTCGCTCGCCAA
This sequence comes from Rhizobacter sp., assembly GCA_043742485.1. GTDB lineage: Bacteria > Pseudomonadota > Gammaproteobacteria > Burkholderiales > Burkholderiaceae_C > Schlegelella_A. The sequence goes on along the minus strand of JAYTYH010000125.1, from coordinate 2,883 downwards.
CTTCGTGCAGACGGCGCTTGCCCTCGAAGGCCCGTGCGTCACCGTATCCACGGCCTGCTCGTCGAGCGCCAAGGTGTTCGCCGCGGCCGAGCGCATGCTCAGGCTCGGCCTGGTCGACGCGGCCGTCGTCGGCGGCGTCGACACGCTGTGCGGCAGCGTCCTCTTCGGTTTCAACGCGCTGCAGCTCGTCTCTTCGCAACCGTGCCGGCCGTTCGACGCCGACCGCGACGGCATCAGCATCGGCGAGGCGGCCGGCTTCGCGCTGCTAGAACGAGACACGGCTGGCGACGGCCGTGTGTTTTTGCTCGGCTACGGCGAATCGAGCGATGCCCACCACATGTCGACGCCGCATCCCCAAGGGCTCGGCGCCGAGCGCGCGCTCGACGACGCTCTCGCTCGTGCCGGGATCGACGCGGTGGCGGTCGACCACATCAACCTGCACGGCACCGCGAGCATGAAGAACGACGAGGTCGAAGCTGCCCTCGTCGCCCGGCGCTTCCCGGTCACGACGCACGCTGCCTCGACTAAGGGCATCACCGGCCACACCCTCGGCGCTGCCGGCATCGTCGAGGCGGCGGCCAGCCTGCTCGCGATCGAGCACGGCCTGCGGCCCGGCACCGCCAACACGCGCACGCTCGACGCCGCCTGCGGTGGCCAGGTCCGCATCGAGCCGGCCGCCGGCGACGTCGGGGTCGCGCTCAGCAATTCGTTCGGCTTCGGCGGCAACAACTGCGTGCTCGTATTCGGGCGCGCGGGCGCGCCACCGCGACCATGACGGCCGCATCGACGCACGTGCTCTACGTCGAGGGCGTCGCCTTCTGGGCGCCGACGCTGCCGGGCTGGCCGATCGCCCGCGCTGCCTTTCGCGGCGATGGCGAGCCGGTCGATCCGCCGGCGAGGCGGCCTGCGCCCGAGGTGCTGGTCGCGGCCGAGCGCCGGCGTGCTCCCGACACGGTGGCGCTGGCGCTCGAGGTCGCGGCCGCGGCCGTGAAGGCGGCAGGCAGGCAGGCCAGCGAGCTGCCGTCGATCTTCACTTCGGCCCACGGCGACCTCGGCGTCAACGACTACATGTGCCGGACGCTGGCGACGCAGCCGACGCAGATCTCGCCGACGCGCTTCCACAACGCGGTGCACAACGCCGCCGCCGGCTACTGGACCATCGGCACCGGCTGCCGCGAGGCGAGCTCGGCCCTGACCGCCTTCGACGCCAGCTTCGCCGCCGGCCTGCTCGAGGCGGCCACGCAGTGCGAGGCCGACCGCCGGCCGGTGCTGCTCGTCGCCTTCGACGTCGAGGCGACCGGGCCGCTCGCGACGGTGACCGTGAGCCGCGGCCTGGTCGCCGGCGCGCTGGTGCTGGCACCGGGCCCGAGCGAGCGAACCGTGGCGGCCTTCGAGTGGCAGCTGGCACCCGGCCCGTCGGTGCGTGCGCCGCTGCGCTCGGCCGCGGCACAGGCGATCGCCGGCAACGCCATGGCCGACGCCCTGCCATTTTTCGAGGCCCTGGCTCGAGAGGGTGGGGCCGTGGCGATGCCGCTGTCGGAAAAACTCGCGTTGGCGCTGGTGCCGAGACGATTCGAGTTGCCGCCGTCCTGAGCGCAGCGAAGGATCTCCGTGCAGCGCAGGAATTCTTCGCTTCGCTCAGAATGACAGCGTGCCTTCAACTACCACGCAGCGCGCGCGCCACGACGTCGTCATCACCGGCGGTGGCCTTGCCGGCCTGACGTTGGCGCTGCAGCTCAAGCAGCGCTTCGCCGACCTCGACATCCTCGTTCTCGAACGGCGCACGCACCCGGTGCCGGTGGCGACCCACAAGGTCGGTGAATCCACCGTCGAGATCGGCGCCCACTACTTCGGCCAGGTGCTCGGCCTGAAGGCGCACTTCGAGCAGCACCAGTTGAAGAAATTCGGCTTTCGCTTCTTCGCCAGCGAAGGCCGGCGCGACATCGATCGGGTCACCGAGATTGGCGCCAGCCGCTTCCTCTCGGTACCGAGCTACCAGATCGACCGCGGCATCTTCGAGAACTTTCTCGCCGAAGAAGCGGCGCGCCACGGCGTGCGATTCGCAGCCGGCGCGCTCGTGCGCGACATCGCCCTTGGCGAAGGCAGCGAAGAGCACCGCATCGAGTGGACGGCCGGTGGCGTGTCGCATCGGGCCAGCGCGCGCTGGCTCGTCGACGCCTGCGGCCGCGCCGGCCTCGTCAAGAAGAAGCTCGAGCTGGCCGAGCCGAACGGCCACGACGCCAACGCCGTCTGGTTTCGCATCGGCGAGCGCATCACCATCGACGACTGGTCGGACGACCCGGCTTGGCGGGCGCGCTGCGACCCCGCTGCGCGCTGGCTCTCGACCAACCACCTCGTCGGCGCCGGCTACTGGGTCTGGCTGATCCCGCTCGCCTCGGGCTCGCATTCGGTCGGCATCGTCTGCGACGCGAACACGCATCCGCTGGCGACCATGAACACCTTCGAGAAGGCGATGGACTGGCTCGAGGTCCACCAGCCGCGCCTGTTCGACGAGCTCGACGGCAAGCGCGACAAGCTCCAGGACTTCGCCTTCTTCAAGCGCTTTTCCTACGGCTGCAAGCAGCTTTTCTCGGGCCAGCGCTGGGCCCTGACCGGCGAGGCCGGGCTCTTCCAGGACCCGTTCTATTCGCCGGGCAGCGACTTCATCGCCATCGCCAACACCTACATCTGCGAGCTGGTCGCGCGCGACCGCAGCGGCCGGCCGATCGAAGCCCACGCCCGCCTCTACGACCAGATCTTCCATTCGTTCTACGAGAGCACGCTGGCGCTGTACCAGGGCCAGTACGCGATCTTCGGCGACGCCGAAGTGCTGCCGGTCAAGGTGATCTGGGACTACACCTACTACTGGGGCGTGCTGGCGCA
>JAYTYH010000124.1:0-3199 GCA_043742485.1 Rhizobacter sp. | reverse complement strand
AAGGTGACGGCGGCCACTTTGCTCGGTTCGGAGAGCGGCGAAGAGGGACGAGTGTTTGTCATGCGTGTTGTAAGTCTCGCAGTGCCGATGGCAAATCGGTGCTCCGCAAACGATCGCCGGAATAGGCCTAGGAAGCCGAGGCTGTCGGCCGTTGCGGATCATTCAAACGGTGCGACCGGAAGATGACCAGACCGACAATGACGACGAGAAATGCCACGCTCGTCACGACCGTTCCCAAGCCGAGACCGCCGTTCGCCTTGGGCTGCGAGAGCAGGTCGCCAAGCGATGCGCCGAGCGGCCGCGTCAGGATGTAGGCGAACCAGAACGCCAGCACCGCGTTGAGACCCGCCTTGTAGTACAGCAGCGTGACCAGCGCGATCGAACCGGCGAACAACAGCCCGGAAACCAGGTAGCCGAGGTGGGCACCCTCCGACAGCAGATCACCGCCAGCGGTACCGAGCGTGAAGGTGAACAGAATCGCCAACCAGTAGAAGATCTCTCGACGCGTCGTCTGGATGGTGTGTACCGACAGGGATTTCTCGACCGTGTACCAGGCGACGAAGGTCAGGCACAGCGCGACCGTGAACACCACCGTCGTGACCCACAGGGGAACGCCCAGCTTGTCGACCAGGCTGTCGGTGATGAGGGTGCCGGTGACGCTGATGAGGACGACCGCCAACCAATAAAAAGCAGGCAGGTACTTGCGGGATCGAAATTGAACATACAGCGCGATAAGGAGCATCGCGCCCACCACCAGGGAAGCCAGCGCGAGACCGAGCTTGAGTTTGACCGCCAGCATGTCGGCGACCGTCTCGCCGACGGTGGTGGCCATGATCTTGATGATCCAGAAATAGATCGTGAGCTGGGGCACCTTGTTGAGCATTTGCTCGCTGCCGGAGGTCGCTGCGCTCATTAATTCCGATTGCTGCTGGGGGGACTCGTTCGCTGGAATGAGCAAGCGCCATGCCCAACTGCGATGGGAAATGCGCATCGGCAAGCGACGCGTCGCCAGCTGCGACAACGACTCAATCGGGATCGGGGCCATCCACCTCGTCTTCGAGCACCTTTGCGGTCATCGCATCGATAGCGCTTGGCTGTTGAAGTTGCGAAGAGCCGCGGAACGCTGTGCTCCTCGGTCACGGGCAGATATAGCCCGCCCCGCTCGGGTTCCTGAAACACCCGACCGACTCCGGCAGCAGGTGCTTGGGAAGCCACAGCACGACGTCGGGCAGGAAGATGCAGAACACGATCGTCGCCAGGAAAACGACGTAGATCGGGAACGAAGCGAACATGGCGCGCCCGAAGCGCACGCCGAGGAACTTCGACGCCATCAGCAGGGCGATGCCGTAGGGCGGCGTGATCAGGCCGAAGGCCAGCGTGACGATGATCACGGCGCCCATGTGCACCGGGTTGATGTCCGAGCTCTTGGTGAGCTCGGTAATGATCGGCATGAAGATGATGATGGCGGGGATCGCGTCGATGAAGTCGCCGACCACGATGAACAGCAGCACCAGCAGCAGCATGATCATGAACGGGTCGTTGCCGGCGACGGCGTTGATCCATCCAGACACCACCGCCGGTCCGCGCAGGTAGGCCAGCATCCAGCCGAAGGCGGAGGCCGCGGCGATGGTGATGAGCGGGATCGAGTACAACAGCCCGGTCATCGCCATGTCGTGCGGCAACCGCCTGAAGTAGCCGCGGTTGAGCAGGGGAATCGCGACGAACAGGATGTAGGCCACCGCCACGACGCCGGCCTCGGTGGGCGTGAAGAAGCCCGAGAGGATGCCACCCATGATGATGACCGGAATCACCAGCGGCACCGCCGCGCCCTTGGCGGCTGCGCCGACCTCGCCGAACGACGAGCGCTGGCGGCGGATGCCGACCGGGCCGAAGAAGTGGCTGTAGACCATGAGGCCGGCGCCGACGAGCACGCCGGGCACCACGCCGGCCAGAAACAGTCCGCCGATCGAGACGTTGCCGGTGGCGCCGTAGACCACCGCCATGATGCTCGGCGGAATGAGGTTGGCCAGGGTCGAGGCCGAAGCGATGAGGGCGGCCGTGAAGCCGATGTCATAGCCCTCCTTCTTCATGTCGGGGCCGAGCACGCGCGAGAGCACGGCGACGTCGGCGGCCGAGGAGCCCGAGATGCCGGCGAAGAACATGCTGAACAAGGTGACCACCTGGGCCAGGCCGCCGCGCAGGTGGCCGACGAGGGTCTGCGAGAAAAGGATCATCCGCGCCGTCACATTGGCAGCCGTCATGAGCTCGCCGACGAGCAGGAAGAAGGGCACGGCGAGCAGAGCCTCTGCGTCGATGCCGTTGAAGAGCTGGGCCATGATCGACGGCAGGCCGACCGGCGTGAACGCCGTGGCCACGAGCACGCCAGCGATGAGGGCGAAGGCGACCGGTACGCCGAGGTAGCCGAGGAGCAGGAACAGGAAAGCCATCAGGAAGATGAGCATGCCGTTGCTCATGGTCGTGGCTCCTCGGCAGTCTCGGCATCGGCCGCGAAGCCGTGTTTCCAGCCACAGACGAACTGCTCGACGGTGAACAGCGCCACCAGCGCGCCGCAGAGCGGTATTGCCGCATAGAGGCTGGCGAGCGGCGTCATCGAGGGCATGCGCAGGCTGTGAAATCCGTCGAGGAAATTGAGGCTGCCGTACCAGACCATGGCCAGCGCCACGGCCAGCACGACCCCTCGGTTGAAGGTCTCGAATGCCAGCCGCCGGCGGCCCGACATGGCTTCGGTCAGGGCCGCCAGGTAGAGGTGGTCGTTGCGGCGTGTCGCAACGGCAGCGCCGATGAACACGCCGTAGATGAAGAAGGTCATGGTGACCTCCTGCAGCCACAGCCACGGGTGCCGGATCGTTCGCGTGACGATGTCGCACATCACGCTGATCGTGAAGCCGGTGATCGCCACGCCGCACAACACCATCAGGGCGCGCTCGAGCCCGTCGAGAGCGCGCCACTTCAGGTGGCGGTTCGAAGCCTGAAGCAGGGAGCTGATGCTTGCCGCCCTACTTGACGTTGCGAACAAGCTCGAGGATCTTGACGGCGTTGGGGCCCAGGTCCCTCGCCAGCTTGTCCTGGATCGGCTTGCTCACCGACTCGAAGCCGCTCTTGTCGACGTTGGCGAAGATCTTGACGCCGATCTTCTCGAGCCGTGCCCGCGATTCGGTCTCCATCTCGAAGGCCTTGG
>JAYTYH010000123.1:0-3201 GCA_043742485.1 Rhizobacter sp. | reverse complement strand
TCGCCGCCGCCTGAGCACGCCGCCTGAAAGCGCCTTCATGAACACCAACGCCTTGCGCGCACCGACGCCGGTCTCGATGCAACCGCAGCCGTCGCCGGCTGACCGGGCGCCGCAACCACAACCGACAGCGAAGCCTTTCGCCGAGATGCTGCAACGCAGCCGCGACGGCTCGGCGGCGGCGGCGGTCAAAGCGGCTGCGACTGCGTCGCCGTCGACGCCGCCCAAAGGGCACGTCGACGCACCGGTCACGGCCGATGAGAGCAGCGCCGGCAACGCGCCCCATACGGCACGGCCACGTGCACGCGCGGTCGCGCCACCGGCACCGTCGCGGGCTCCGGCCACGTCGCACTCCGCCGCGCCGACGCATGCCGCCGACGACGCCGAAGCCGCTGGCGACAGCGACACGAATCACGAGGCCGACGCCGGTCGCGGCCTGACGGCGCCCAGCGCAGCGGCCACCGCAGCGCATACCGCAGCGACTGCGGCAGCCGTGGCGCAGGCCGTGCCGACCTCGGCGGCCGACGCTGCGTCGCAGGCGGCCGCACTGCTGGCCGCGAGAGCGCGAGGCAGCGCTGCCGATACCGAACCCGACCGCGCCGCCGGCCTCGGTGGCGACAGCGCCAGCGGCTCAGACATGAAAGCCGGCGCCGGCCAGAAGCATCGCGTCGACGGCGACGACGTGCCGCGCAGCCTCGCCGCCCGCCATGGCGACGGCGGCCACGACGTCGGCGACACCAAGGCAGCGGCCGCCTTCGCGCTCGCCGCGGCCGAAGGCGCGGCCCTGGTCGCGGCACCGCACGCGCTGCCCGGCGGCGACCTCGTCGTCGGCACCGCGGTGGCTGCCGGCGTCACGGCCGGCCAAACGCACAGCGGCGGCGTCGAGGCCATGCCGTCTGCGTCGGCGCCATTGAGCCTGCCGACGCCGATCGATTCGCCCGACTTCGCGGCCTCGTTCGGGCTCCAGGTCAGCCTGCTCGCGCAAGACGGCGTGCAGCAGGCCGAGCTGCACCTGAACCCAGCCGACATGGGACCGGTGTCCATCCACATCGCGCTCGACGGCAAGGAGGCGCGCATCGATTTCGGCGCCGATCTCGCCGCCACGCGCCAGGCCATCGAGCACGGTCTGCCCGAGCTCGCAGGCGCCCTGCGCGATGCCGGCTTCACCCTCGCCGGCGGCGGCGTGTCGCAGCACGCGAGCGAACGCCAGGGCAGCGGCGAAGGCGGCGACGGCCGCGGCGGCGATCGAGATCCGCGCGCCGCCTTTCGCACCTTGCCGGCCAGCGATGCGCCGGCCCTGGCGCGTGCATTGCGCCACGCGGCGGCCGGCGGCGTCGACCTGTACGCCTGAGCGGCTGGGCGCGAGGGCGACGGCAAGGCCGCTAAACAGCCACTAAACGCCCGCTTATCGCCGCTTCGGCGAACGGGCTGCTTTTCATAATTTCCTTCATGGCAAGCGGTCTGTGCACTTTCGCGCCGAGCCGCCGAAAAGCGGCCGCTGAGCCGGCCTGAAGGAGCTTCGATGTCTGCTGTGATCGCCGACCCGTCCGTGGGCGCGGTGCCCGTGAAGCGCGGCAAGAAGAAGCTGCTCGTGATGGTTGCGATCGGACTGGCGCTCGCCATCGCCCTGTTCGGCGGCGCCGTCGTCTACGTCAAGCAGAAAGCCGCCCACGCCGCCGCTGCGGCCGAAGCCACCGACGACGAAGGCGGTGCCGGCGAGCACGCCGCAGCCGCCAAGGTCGATCCGAAGAACGTGCCGGTCTACCTGCCGCTCGACCCCTTCGTGGTCAACCTCGCCGACAAGGAGGCCGATCGCTACGCCCAGATCGGCGTGACCTTCGAGCTCGCCAACGGCGCCTCGATGGAAGAGATGAAGGCCTTCATGCCTTCGATCCGAAACGCCATCCTGATGATCCTGGCCAACAAGACTTCTCACGACCTGATCGACCGCGCCGGCAAGGAACAGCTCGCCGACGAAATCATGCGCGAGGCCGTGCGACCGATGGGCATCGACGTGGCGGCACCGGAGCCGATCGGCGCCGCGATGCCGCGCGCCAGCGCACCGGCCGAAGCCGCGAGCGGCGCCAGCGCCGCGGCGGCTCCGCACGAGATCCCGAAGGTCAAGCCGAAAAGCCAGCGGGCCACGCAAAAGAATCCGATCCAGCACGTTCACTTCTCGAGCTTCATCATCCAATGAACGAGCAGATCCTCACGCAGGACGAAGTCGACGCGCTGCTGCAAGGCATCTCCGGCGAAAGCGATTCGCTGGCGCCGGAGGCCGTCGAGGAAGGCGGCGTTCGCCGCTACGACCTTGTCAGCCAGGACCGCATCGTCCGCGAGCGCATGCCGACGCTCGACATCGTCGCCGAGCGCTTCGCCAAGAACATCCGCGCCGGCCTGTTCGGCTTCATCAGGAAGAGCCCGGAAGTGTCGATCGGGCCGATGCACGTACACAAGTACGGCGCCTTCCTGCGCGAGATCGCGGTGCCGACCAACTTCAACATCGTCTCGATCAAGCCGCTGCGTGGCCTCGGCCTCGTCGTCTGCGATCCGCCACTGGTGTTCGCGGTGATCGACACCCTGTTCGGCGGCGCCGGAAAGTACCCGACGCGCATCGAGGGCCGCGACTTCTCGGCGACCGAGCAGAAGATCATCCGCCGCCTGCTCGACGTGATCATGGCCGACTACAAGCGCGCCTGGGAAGGCATCTATCCGCTCGAACTCGAGTACGTGCGCTCGGAGATGCAGCCGCAGTTCGCCAACGTCGCCACCGCCGCCGAGATGGTGGTCTCGACCTCGTTCACGCTCGAGATCGGCGAGGCCAGCGGCAGCATCCACTTCTGTATTCCCTACGCCACCTTCGAGCCGATCCGCGACGTGCTCTATTCGACGATGCAGGGCGGCTCGAACGCGCCCGACCGGCGCTGGATCAACCTCATGACGCAGCAGATCCAGTCGGCCGAGGTCGAGCTCGTCGCCGAGCTGGCGCAGGCGCCGGCCACCGTCGAGCAACTGCTCGCATTGAAGGCCGGCGACTTCATCGAGCTCGACCTGCAGCAGGCGATCCAGGCCAAGGTCGCCGGCGTGCCGGTGCTCGACTGCCACTACGGAACCTCGAACGGCAAATACGCGCTCAAGGTCGATCAACTGCTCGCCAACTCGCGCGAGAACTGGCTCGGAGACAACCATGTCCACTGATTCGAT
>JAYTYH010000122.1:0-9168 GCA_043742485.1 Rhizobacter sp. | reverse complement strand
GGTCAGCGTCGGCCAGGCGGCGACCGGGCCGCTCGCTTCGCCGAGGACAGGCTCGGCGAGGCCGTAGCACGCGGCCATCGTGGCCGCCGTGGCGTCGCTCGAGCCGTCGTCGGCGACGACGATCTCGTCGGGCGGATCGCTTTGCGCGAGCAGCGCCGCGATGGTGGCCGGCAACACGGCCGCCTCGTCGTGCGCGGCCACGATGACGGCGACGCTGCAGCGGGCGCCGCCGGCGGGCGCCGCGATCGGCCGCAGCAGCCGCCAGGTGTGCCAGCCGACGAACAGCTGCAGCAGCGTGTCGTAGGCGATGTAGGCGAGGCCGACCGACCACGCCAACACGCCGCCATGGCTGAAGGCGAGCACGAAGAGGCCGATCCAGGCCAGCAGCACCGAAGCGTGGATGAGCACGCTGGCCAGCGGCGTGGGCGGCGGCGCGAGACGGGAAGATGCGCGGGCCAGCGCCGGGGCGAAAGGATGGGTCACGAGGAGGCGCAGGTTACGCAGAAAGGCCGCGGGCGGCGCGCGGCGGCCAAGAAGACCCGGCACGGCCCGCGAAGTTCACGGCGGGTGTGAAATCGTGGTCATGAACGTTCAACGCTACACGCGCATCGCTGTCGTCCTGCACTGGCTCGTGGCCGTGCTCATCGTCGTCAACGTCGGCCTGGCGCTGTCGGTCGATTTCCTGCCCGACGAATGGGTTCGCCCGGTGATCGATACCCACAAGTCGACCGGCATCACGGTGCTCGGGCTGGTCCTGCTGCGCATCCTCTGGCGCGCCGGCCATCCACCGCCGCCCATGCCCACGCACCACCCGCGCTGGGAGCGCTGGAGCGCCCTTGTCGCGCACGGCGTGCTCTATTCGCTGATCCTGCTGCTGCCGCTGTCGGGCTGGCTGCACGACTCGGCCTGGAAAGACGCCGCCACGCATCCGATGCGGCTGTTCGAGCTGGTGCCGTTCCCGCGCCTCGGTTTCATCGAGACCATCGAGCCGGTGAAGAAGGAAGCACTGCACACGCTGTTCGGCACCGTCCACACCGCCTTCGGCTACGTGCTCTACGGGCTGCTCGCGCTGCACATCGGCGCCGCCCTCAAGCACCAGTGGATCGACCGGGAGCAGGAGCTGCAGCGGATGTCGCTCTGACCGGCCGAGCGGCCGAGGCCGGGGCGGCGCGTCAGGCGCCGTCGAGCGCGGCCTTCGCTTCCCGCGTGACAGCCGCATCGTCGCCGACCGCTGTCTGCAGCTGCGCGACGGCCTCGACGAGCGCGACGCGTGCGCCGGCCTTGTCGCCACGCGCTGCGAGCGCCGCGGCCTGCGCCGCCAGGGCGCTGCCGAGCCACTCGCTGCCGGCCAGCCCCCTGGCCAGCTCGCGGGCCTGGGCGACGGCCGCTGCCGCATGGCCCTCGGCCGCAGCGATGTCGCCGGCACGCCGCTCGTGCTCCGACAGCAGTGTCAGGGCGCGGATGCGGAACGGGCTCTTGTCGGGAGCGGCCTCGAAGAGCGCGATGGCGCGGCCGAGCTCGGCGCGCGCCGCCACATCGTCGTGCCGCGCTGCCGAGAGCTGCGCCGCCGCCAGCTCGATCGAGCCGAAGGTCGAGTGCTTCGGCGGCACAGTCGCCTGCAGTTTCTCGCGGGCGATGGCGAGCAGGCCGGCGCAGCGCGCGAGGTCGCCCACCGCGCACGCGGCCGGCGCGCCGTAGAGCGCGAAGGTGCCGGCCCAGCGCACGTCGTTTCGCTCCAGAGCCGATGCCAGCGCACTTTCCGCCGCCGCCGTTGCCTCGGCGGCGCGGCCGAGCTCGATCAGGGCCCGCGCCCGGTTGCCTTCGAGGATGGCGTCGAGTTCGTTGACGGCCGACTCGCCGCGCGAGATCTCGAGGCCACGGGCGGCCATCGCCTCGGCCCGCCGCGGCAGGCCGGCGGCGTACAGCACGCGACTGAAGTTGTTCAGGCGCACGACCGTGCGCGCGCTCTGCTGCCGGCCCATGCCAGCGAGATCGGCGAGCGAGCTCTCGTAGGCGGCGATCCCTTCCGCCGTGCGGCCGAGCCGGCCGTAGGCCTCGGCGATGACGGTGCGGATCGAGTTGGCGAGCAGGCGCTGGTCGGGCCGCGGCGTGCCGAGCAGCACCAGCGCCGCCTGGCCGTCAGCCAGCATCGCCTCCGAGCGGCCCATGCGGGCGTGCAGGTCGGCCCGCATGTGCAGGCAGGCCGCCAGCTCCGAGCCCGCCGGGTCGGCCTCGGCGCGCAGCCGGCCGATGGCGTCGTCGAACAGCACCAGCGCGCGTTGCGGCTCGTTCTGGTCGCCGAGCGTGGCCGCGAGCAGGCAGTCGACGTTGGCGAGCAGCGGCGTGCTGCCGGCGCTGACCGCGGCGGCCTGCGCCCGCATCAGCACCGCCTTCGACTTCTCGTACTCCTGGACGTTGCCGTACTCGATGCCGAGCAGCAGCTGCAGGCGGCCGCGGGTCAGGGCGTCGTCGGCGAACTGCTGATCGGCGAGTTCCTCGGCGCGGCCGAGCAACTCGGTCGCCGTCAGTGCCTTCTGGTTGCCCTGGCTGATGAGAAAGCCGAGCAGGTCGCGCGCGGCACCGGCGTAGGCGAGGTCGGCGAGCGCGCCGTCGCGTTCGATCTGGGCCTGCTGCGCCGCCTGCTCGGCACGATGCGCCTGCCAGACCGTGCCGACGACACCGGCAACGATCGCGACCATCGTCAGGGCGCCGGCGGCGACGGCGCCGCGGTGGCGGGCGACGAAGCGCGACGTGCGGTAGGCCAGCGAATCGGGGCGGGCGCTGACGGGTTCGCTGGCGGCCCAGCAGCGCAGGTCTTCGCTGAACGCGTCGACGGTCGCGTAGCGTTCGCCGGGCACCTTGCGCAAGGCCTTGGCGACGATGTTCTCGAGGTCGCCACCGAGCTGACGACGCAGCCGCACGACCGAAGTGCCGCGCTCGGCCGCGACCCGCGCGACGGCCTCGACGGAGCCACCGTGGCTCGTCGTCACCGCGGCCGAGAGGCGGCCGGGATCGGTGTCGAGGGTGGCCCGCATGAAGTCGGCCGGGGTCGCCTGCGCCGGTGCCGTCGGGTGGCGGCCGCTGAGCAGCTGGTACAGCAGCACGCCGAGCGAGTACACATCGGTCGCCGTCGTCACCTCTTCGGCGCGCAGCTGCTCGGGCGCGGCGTAGTCGGGCGTGAGCGCGCCTCGGTGGCCGCCGGTGAGGTCGGTGGCCGGCTCGTCGGCGTTGCCCTGCAGCAGCTTGGCGATGCCGAAGTCGAGCAGCTTGACGGTGCCGTCGATGCCGACCAGGATGTTGCTCGGCTTGATGTCGCGGTGGATGACGAGGTGGCGATGCGCGTCGGCGACCGCCTCGAGCACGTCGCGGAAGAGGGCGACGCGCTGATCGACGCGCAAGCGGTGGCTGTCGCAGTGGTGGTCGATGCGTTCGCCCTCGACGAGCTCGAGCACCAGGTAGGGCTGGCCGCCGGGCGTGACGCCGGCGTCGAGCATGCGGGCGATGTGGGGATGCGACAGGCGCGCCAGGATGGCGCCCTCGCGCTCGAAGCGGCGGGCTCCGGCCAGGCCGATCAGCGACAGGTGCAGCAGCTTGACCGCGACCGCGCCTTCGAAGCGGCCGTCGCCCCGATGCGCGCGCCAGACCGCGCCCATGCCGCCCTGGCCGAGCGGCGTCTCGAGCACATAGGCGCCGATCCGGGTGCCGGCCAGGCCGGCCGCGGCCGGGCCGCTCGCGGTCTGCGGTGGCAAGGCGCTGCCGGTGAGGAACTGCGCGGCCTCGGCGCGCGCTGCGTCGGCGATCATCGACGCGAGCTCGGCAGCCAGGCCCGGGTCGTGGACACCGAGCGCAGCCAAGCGCTCGGCGCGCTCGGCCGGTGCGAGGTCGAGCAGGCCGTCGAGCAGCGGGCTGAGTCGCTTCCAGCGGTCGGCGTCGGGAACCATCACGGCACCGGTCCCGATGCATCGCTCGCGGCGTTCATGGCCCGGGATTCTGCGCGCCACGCAAGCCTGCCCGGCAGATCGGCGATCCGCCGCGCCGCGCCCCTTCGTCCGCCCGCTACAGAGCCTTCAGGAAGGCGACGAGGTCGTCGCGCTCCTGGTCGGTGAAACCGATGCCGAAGCGGTCGTTGTAGAACTTGACGACCTCGTTCAGGTTCTTCGCGAAGCCGTTGTGGAAATACGGCGCGCGCGACGCCAGCGCTCGCAGAGTCGGCCCCTTGAAGCGGCCGATGTCCCGCCAGCGACCGGTAACCAGGGCGCGACCCGGATCGGTGGTGCGGGTGGTCTCGCCGGTGATCAAGTTGCGCAGCGTGTAGAGCGGCAGGTCGGGCGTGCGCCGGCTGGCGTCGGTCAGGCCGATGTCGAGCGGCAGTGGCGTCGAGTGGTTGCCGGCGTTGGGCGTGTTGTGGCACGTCGTGCAGGTGCCCGGGATCAGGGCCACGCCGAGGTCGTCGTTGAGGCCCTTGACGCCGGTGATGGCGATCGGCTTGCCGTTGAAGAGCGCCTGGCCGCGCGCGATCGCCTGGCGCGCCACGGCGACGCCGCGGCTGCGACCGTCCGGCTCGCGGCTCCGTGCGTCTTCGATGAACGACTGCCAGCCCTGGTACAGCGTCATCCCGTTCGGCGTGAACGAGGCATGCGTCCGGTAGTCGCCGACCAGGGTGTCGTTGATGCCGAAATACGTGGTCACGCCGGCCAGAAAGGTCGGGCCGCCATTGGCGCCGTGCACGGAGAGGCGACCGGCGTCGTCGTCCAGTTGCTGGGCCGTGGAGAGGCCGAGCTCGAAGTCGACGATGGCGTCGCGTTGGGCGGCGCCGAGCGGCGCGGATGCCTGCGCATGGCCGACGGTGGCGTCGTTGGCCTGCGTCGCGAGATCGAAGTGGAGCGGCGCGAAGCAGGTCGTGGTGTTGAAGAGGCAGTCGGTCGCCGCCGCGTCCCTGAAGGTCTCGCGGCCGTCCCACATCACCGTGCTCAGGAAGCGCAGGTTGGTGGTGGCCAGCGGGCGGCGAAAAAGCGAAAGCTCGGCAGCGGAAGCGAAGCGGTAGGGATCGTCGACGGCGACGAGCTCGAACTGCGCGCCGGCAGGAACCGGCATGCCGACGCGGATCAGTCCCTTGCTCAGCAGCATGCTGTAAGCACGCTCGCGGGCCGCCCGCGTCGAGACGTCGGCGTGGGGCGAATTGGCGCCGTCGTTGAGGCGAAAGATCGGGTCGGTGCCGCGCGTGTCCTCGAAACGCTCGCGCAGTCCCTTGGGGGTGACGCTCCAGCCTTCGGCTGGCTGGTGGCAGGTGACGCAACTGCGGCCGTTGCTGCCGAGCTCGCGGAAGAACGGATTGCGCCGGTCGATGAAGCCGTTGGTGCTGATCGTCACCGCGACGCCGCTGTCGTTGCGGGCGCTGTGCATCTGGGCGATGTCGGGGCGGCGCCGATCGTCGTCGTCGGCCCGCGCGAGCGGAATGAATCCTCCGGTGAATGCCATCGCTGTCGCCATGGCCGCGAGCACCTGGGCCCGCCATTGCCGATTTGCCATCTCGTCCTCCCTCTTCGTATCGGGCAGGAATTGCCGGCCGCGCGAATCGACGCAGCCGGTCTCCTGCTAAGAGGAAGAACGCAAACCGGGCGTCGAAACCGCCACGACTGCGGCGCTCGACCCACCATCGAGGGGAAGGGGAAACCCGGACCGGCGGCGTCGTCGCAGCGGGCCGAGCTGCTTCCGGCGGTCGGCGGCCAGCGCCATCAGGGGCCGGCGCCGAGGGCCCTGAACAGCAGCAGGCGGGCCTTCTCCCACTGCCGCTGCACGGTGCGCTCGGACACGCACTGCAGCGCCGCGATCTCGGCCACCGAGAAGCCGCAGAAAAACTTGAGATCGACGACGTGGGCGAGCGCCGGTTCGAGTTCGGCCAGGTCATCGAGCGCCGCGCCGATCTCCGAGAGCATGCCGGGGTCGGCGATGCTCTCCGCCGTCTCGGTGTCGAGCGAGGTGATGTCGAGGCCGCCGCCACGCTTCAGGGCGCCATCGGCGCGGGCGCGGTCGATCGCCACCGCCCGCATCGCCCGCGCCGCATAGGCGAGAAAGCGGCCGTGGTCCGGGAAGGCCAGCGCATGCCGCTGCGACATGTCGAGATAGGCCTCGTGCACGAGCGTCGTCGCGCTCAGCACGGCGCCCTGCCCGGCCCGCGCCGACTCGCGCCGCGCCAGCCGGTGCAGCTCGTCGTAGAGCGCGGCGAAGAGCGCGTCGGCCGGCGGCAGCGAAGGCAGCGCCGTCGCAGCGGACAGCAGCGGTGCATCGTCGGCTGCATTCATGGCACCGCATTCTGCCCGCCGCTCATGCACGGCCGGAGGTCCCGGCCGGCACCGCCCTGTCGGCGTGGCCGCTGCTGCCGAGGCTCAGAAGGTCGCTGCCGCTTCGTCGGCGCTGGCCGGACCGGCCGTCAAGACTTCCGACGCACCCGGCAGCGAGGCATCGATGAACCGCGGTGGCGCCACCGCGACATCGCGAACCTGCGCCTGCGCCGCCACCACGGGCGGCGTCGGGTAAGCGTGAGCCGTACGGCCGCCGAGCGCCATGGCGGTGATGGCCGCGGCAGCCGCAGCAGCCGTCGCGGCGATGCCGACGGCGGCGATCGCCATCGTGGCAGTCGACCTGTGGCGGCCGCTGCCGTGGCCGAGTCGATCGAGTGGGTGATCAAGTGAGAGCGTCATGAGTCGATCCTTCGTGCGGCCCGCGTGACGAAATTCCTCAGGACGGCGAGCGGGCGACATGGTCCTGCATCAGGAAAAGCGTAATGCCGCGATCAGACCGGACAGCGCGCCTGCCGTCATCCCCAAAAAAAACGAAACGACCTGTATCGACTCTCGTTGATCGCGCGCTCAGTTCGCACCGGTGATGAAGGGCGGCACCGGCGGCGGCAGGCTGCCGCACTCTGCGAAGACGCGCGCCGTGCAGTGAGCGCAGATGCCGCGGTCGAGCCGGTCGAAGATCGTCGCCAGGGCGACGCGCTTGGCCGGAAAGATGTGGTCGGTGCCGAGCTCGGGCATGAAGCCGATGCGTTGCCAGAGCGCCAGCACCGGTGCCCGCGGCCGGTGGAAGTAGAGGTCGCCGCCGATGCGGCGACGCACCACGAGCTCGGCGCGCCACATCTCGGCGGCAGCGAGGTCGATGAAGTTCATGCTCTTGGCCATCACCAGCAGGTGCTTCGGCGCACCGACCGGCGCGCGCAGGTCACGCAGCTGGTCGCTGACGTACGAGACGGCGCCGAAGTAGACCTCGCCCTCCATGCGGATCATCTTCAGCTGCGGGCACTCCGGCAGCGGCACGGCCACGTCGGCGCGCACGACGAGGGGCCGCGCCGGCTCGGTACTGTCGAAGCCCATCACGCGCATCGCCGGCTTCGAGGTCCGGTACACGTAGGTGAGCAGCGACAGGATGGTGCCGAGCAGGATCGCGACCTCGAGGCGGATCGAGACGGTGGCGGCGAAGGTGGTCGCGGCGACGGCGAAGTCCTGCCGGCTGAAGCGCCAGAGGCGCTGCCAGCTCGGCACATCGAGCAGCGACCACGAGATCAGGATCAGGAGGCCGGCGATCGCCGGCATCGGGATGAGCGACAGCAGCGGCGAGCTCACCGCCACCAGCAGCAGCAGCCAGACCGACGCGAACACGGCCGCCAGCGGCGTGCGGGCGCCGGCGTCAAGGTTGGGAATCGACCGGTTCAGCGAGCCGCACGACACGTACGACGAGAAGAAGCCGCCGACGATGTTGGAGAGGCCCTGGCCGCGGAACTCCTGGTTGGCGTCGATGTACTGGCCGGAGCGATCGGCGACCGCCTTGGCGATCGAGATCGACTGGCCGAGGGCGACGATGGTGAGCGCGAAGGCGATGCCGACGAGGTCGGGCAGCGCCCGCAGCTCGACGGCCGGCAGGCGGAAGTGCAGCCAGATCGCCGGGATCGCGCCGACGACGGCGACGCGGGCTCCATCGGCGGCCGGCCACCAGCGGTTGAGCGCATACGCCAGCACCGTGGCGGCGACGATGCCGATCAGCATGAACGGCCAGCGCGGCCGCCAGCGCCGCACGCCGACCGAGACCGCGATCGTCGTCAGCCCGACCGCGATCGCCGCCAGCGAGGTCTCGCCGATGTGGCCGACGACGTGCGCGGCGAGCGCGAACAGCCTGTGCGCCGAGGGCGACGACAGGCCGAGCAGGTCGGGCAACGAATAGATCGCGATCAGCGCCGCGGCGCCGGCCATGAAGCCGCGCAAGGCCGCCGGCGAGATGAAGTTGGCGAGGCCGCCGAGGCGCAGCGTGCCGATCGTGAACTGCATCAGGCCGACGAGCACCGTGACCGCCAGGGCCAGCGCGATGTAGTCGGGCGAGCCCACCGCCGCCAGCGGCGCCAGCGTCGCGAACAGGGCCAGCGAGTTGGCGTTGGTGGGCCCGGAGACGACGTGCCAGCTCGACCCGAACAGCGCCGCCACGACGCACGGCACGATCGCCGTATAAAGCCCGTATTCCGGCGGCATGCCGGCCAGCTTGGCGAAGGCGATGCCCTGCGGCAGCACCAGCAGCGCGCCGAGGATGCCGGCAATGGCATCGGCACGCAGCGTCTGTGCATCGACGCGGTGGATCCAGGTGCCGAAGAGCTTCAGTCGGTGGCCTTCAAGAGACGACTTTCACGAGACGGCCTTCAGTACACGGCCTTGACCGCTTCGCCGCGCGTGCCACTGCGCTCGGCTTCCTCGACGGCCGCGGCGAGGTCGGAAAAGTAGCGCTCGGCGACCGGCTCGTGGGTGAGGTTGAGCATCAGGTGGATGCCGGCCGGCTCGCGCACGAAGCCGGTGAGCCAGCCGCGCGCGTTCATGGCCTTGCCGACCGCGGCGATGTCGTGGGCCTGCGAGCCGAAGGCGAGGATCGAGAGCTCGGGGCGGCCGAGCGTCTCGAAGCCGAGCGCGTGGACGCCGGCCTCGTAGGCCCGCCGCGTGGCGAGCACGCGTTGGGTGATGCGCAGGTAGCCGGCCTCGCCGAGGTAGTTCATCACCGCCCAGGCCGCGGCGATGGCGCCGCCGGCGCGCGTGCCGACCATCGTGTTCGTCATGTACTGGCCGCGCGGCCAGTCGTCGAAGGCCCAGGCCATGTGCGCGAAGGAAGCCGCATCGGCGAAGAACAGGGTCG
>JAYTYH010000121.1:0-3762 GCA_043742485.1 Rhizobacter sp. | reverse complement strand
CGGAAACCGTCGTCTTCGCCCGTGCAGCATGCGGCGGACCGTCGATCCGCGGACCAGACGCTTTTTCCAAACCCCCATGACGGTCTGCTTGCGTAGGGGTCACCTCTCGATCAAACGGCCGGCGGGTCCGGCGCGGGGGAATTGCCGATGAAAATGATCATTGCGATCGTCAAGCCGTTCAAGCTGGACGAAGTTCGTGAAGCCTTGAGCGCTATCGGCGTGCAGGGCGTGACGGTGACGGAAGTCAAGGGCTTCGGCCGCCAGAAGGGCCACACGGAGCTATACCGCGGCGCCGAGTACGTGGTCGACTTCCTGCCCAAGGTGAAGATCGAGGCGGCCATCGACGACGCCCTCGTTGACCGCGTGATCGAGGCCATCGAGGCCGCTGCCCGCACCGGCAAGATCGGCGACGGCAAGATCTTCGTGTCGACCCTCGAGCAGGTCGTCCGCATCCGCACCGGCGAGACCGGCAAGGACGCGCTGTGAAGCACGACAAGAACAGCACCCCCATGAAACAACTTCTGATCGCGCTCGTCTTCGGGCTGTTTGCCGGCCTCTTCGGTACCGCCGCGTTCGCACAGGACGGGGCTTCCGCTCCGGCTTCGGCGGCCATGGCCGCGCCGATGGCAGCCTCGGCACCGGTGGCCGAAGCCGCCGCCGCATCGGCGGCCGACGCGGCCTCCGCGCCTGCGGCGGCGGCGTCGACACCCGTCGCCAACAAGGGCGACGTCGCCTGGATGATCGTCGCCACGGCGCTGGTCATCATGATGTCGGTGCCGGCCCTGGCGCTGTTCTACGGCGGCCTGGTGCGCAGCAAGAACATGCTGTCGGTGCTGATGCAGGTGTTCGTGACCTTCTCGATGATCGTCGTGCTCTGGTGCATCTACGGCTACAGCCTGGCCTTCACCGAGGGCAACGCCTTCTTCGGCGGCTTCGACCGGTTGTTCATGAGGGACATGTTCAACGCCAAGGACGGCACGTTCGCGATGGCGGCCACCTTCAGCAAGGGCGTCTACATCCCGGAGTTGCTGTACATGGCGTTCCAGGCGACCTTCGCGGCGATCACCTGCTGCCTGATCGTCGGCGCTTTCGCCGAGCGCATGAAGTTCTCCGCGGTGCTCGCCTTCATGGCGCTGTGGTTCACCTTCAGCTACACGCCGATCGCGCACATGGTCTGGTTCTGGATGGGCCCGGACGCCTACACGAGCAAGGCCGTCGTCGACGCCACCAACGCCAAGGCCGGTCTGATCTGGCAGTGGGGCACGCTCGACTTCGCCGGCGGCACGGTGGTACACATCAACGCCGCAGTCGCCGGCTTGGTGGGCGCCTACATGGTCGGCAAGCGGATCGGCTACGGCCGTGAAGCCTTCACGCCGCACTCGCTGACGCTGACGATGGTCGGTGCCGCGCTGCTGTGGGTCGGCTGGTTCGGCTTCAACGCCGGCTCGGCGCTCGAAGCCGGCAACACGGCGGTGCTCGCATTCGTCAACACCTTCTCGGCCACCTCGGCCGCGGTGCTGGCCTGGTGCATCGGCGAAACGCTGATGAAGGGCAAGGCCTCGATGCTCGGCGCGGCCTCGGGTGCCGTTGCCGGTCTGGTCGCGATCACGCCGGCTTGCGGCAACGTCGGCTTGATGGGTGCCATCGTCATCGGCTTCATCGCCGGGTTAGCCTGCCTCTGGGGCGTGACGGGTCTGAAGAAGCTGCTCGGCGCCGACGACTCGCTCGACGTCTTCGGCGTCCATGGCGTCGGCGGCATCGTCGGCGCGCTGCTGACCGGCGTGTTCAACAGCCAGTCGCTTGGCGGCCCCGGCCAGGTGTCCGACTGGGTCACGGCCACCGTTTCGTCGGTGCCGATCTTCGACCAGGTCTGGATCCAGATGAAGGCGATCGCGGTCACCATCGTCTGGTCAGGCGTCGTCTCGCTCATTGCCTACAAGATCGTCGACATGACGATCGGCCTGCGCGTGAACGAGGAAGACGAGCGCGAGGGTTTGGACATCACCTCGCACGGCGAAACGGCGTACCACAACTGACGCCCGGTTCCGTTTCGTCCAGGGCCACCTTCGGGTGGCCCTTTTCATTGCGCCTCCTATCCTGCCCGTAGACGCTTGCGGCGTCGACCGGGCCCCCCATATGCCTAGAATCCTGGCTCCCCAGTGGCCATTTCGGCCCGCGTCGCAGCGAGCGCCTCCATGGTTCCCCATCTCATCACGGCCCTGACGGGCCCCATCAACGAGCTTGAGCAACGCATGCTCGAGTCGCTGCCGGCCATCGAGCGCTGGTTTCGCCTCGAGTGGATGGAGCACACGCCGCCGTTCTACACGTCGGTCGACCTGCGCAACGCCGGCTTCAAGCTGGCGCCAGTCGACACCAATCTGTTCCCGGGTGGCTTCAACAACCTGACCACCGAGATGCTGCCGCTGGCCGTGCAGGCGGCGATGGCGGCGATCGAGAAGATCTGCCCCGAGGCGAAGAACCTGCTTCTCATCCCGGAAAAGCACACCCGCAATTCGTTCTATCTGATGAACGTGGCACGGTTGATGGAGATCTTCCACCAGGCCGGCCTCAACGTGCGCCTGGGCACGCTCGACGACGCCATCACGGCGCCGACCCAGGTGCCGCTGCCCGACGGCAGCGCCCTCACCCTGGAGCCGCTGGTGCGCACGAGGAATCGCCTCGGCCTGAAGGATTTCGATCCCTGCACGATCCTCCTCAACAACGACCTCTCGGCCGGCATTCCGAAGATCCTCGAGGGCCTGCACGAGCAGTACCTTCTGCCGCCGCTGCATGCCGGCTGGGCGGTGCGGCGCAAGACCAACCATTTCGCTGCCTACGAAGAGGTGGCCAAGAAGTTCGCCAAGCTGCTCGGCATGGACCCGTGGCTGATCAACCCGATGTTCGCCCGCTGCGGTGAGGTCAACTTCAGCGATGGATCGGGCGCCGATTGCCTGACGAGCAACGCCGAAACCCTGC
The DNA here is from genome assembly GCA_043742485.1 of Rhizobacter sp. Lineage (GTDB taxonomy): Bacteria > Pseudomonadota > Gammaproteobacteria > Burkholderiales > Burkholderiaceae_C > Schlegelella_A. Next base: position 786 of record JAYTYH010000121.1, on the reverse strand, counting down.
TCGGCAAAATCCGCCGCAAGTACAAGGAATACGGCATCCAGGAAAAGCCGTTCATCATCGTCAAGGCCGACGCCGGTACTTACGGCATGGGCATCATGACCGTGCGCGACCCGAAGGACCTGGCCGACCTGAACCGCCGCTCGCGCAACAAGATGAGCGTCATCAAGGACGGCCAGGAAGTCACCGAAGTGATCCTTCAGGAAGGTGTGCCGACCTACGAGCGGGTCAACGACTCCGTGGCCGAGCCGGTGGTCTACATGATCGACCGCTACGTCGTCGGCGGCTTCTACCGCGTCAACCCGGAGCGCGGCAACGACGAGAATCTGAATTCGCCAGGCGCCAGCTTCGTGCCGCTCGCCTTCGCAGGTTCCAACCAGCTGCCCAAGCCGGGATCGAAGCCGGGCGCCAGCGCACCGAACCGCTTCTACATGTACGGCGTCATCGCCCGCCTGGCCATGGTGGCCGCGAGCTACGAGCTCGAAGCCACGGATCCCGACGCCGAAATCTACGAATAGCGTCGGTTCGGAACGGCCCGTCGAGACGGAGCCGCAGGGCACAATGACGGTTCTCCAATGCCGCCCTGCGCCCTCGCGGCGGCCTGCCACTTTTGCGTGACCAAGCCCCGCTCCGCTTCCAGCACTGCCGCGCTCACGCTCGGCGCCATCGGCGTCGTCTACGGCGACATCGGCACCAGCCCGTTCTATGCGCTGAAGCAGGTCTTCGCCAACGGCCACGTGCCGCTGGCGCCCGAAAACATCTACGGCGTGCTCTCGCTCGTGTTCTGGA
>JAYTYH010000120.1:0-8198 GCA_043742485.1 Rhizobacter sp. | reverse complement strand
CTGCTCGACTTCCTCGATCTCGCCCGCTTCCAAAAGGCACCGAAGTCCGACGCGATCAGCGGCCCCGAACTCGACCGCCTGGTCGCCGCCGCGCCAGCGCAGGCGAAGGCGCTGCTCGAGACCGAGGGCTACTTCGACGCCGAGGTGACGGTCGCGCAGACGCTGGGCGCGAGCGGCACGCCGCGCATCGTGCTGAGCGCCGTGCCCGGGCCGCGGGTGACGATCGACAAGGTGAGCATCGTCGCCACCGCGCCGCTCGCCGCACGCACGCCGACGCGCGAAGACTCGCGCACCGACCGGCTGCAGCGCATGCGCGAGGACTGGTCGCTCGGAGTCGGCCGGCCGTTTCGCCAGTCGGCGTGGAGCAGCGCCAAGACGGCGGCGCTGGGGGAGCTGCGCGCCAGCGGCTACCCCAAGGCCGACTGGCAATCGACGAAGGCGCGCATCGACGCCACGGCCCAGACGGCCGCGCTCGACCTCACCGTCGCCGGCGGCGAGCTGTATCGGCTCGGGGCGATCCGCGTCGAAGGCATCCAGCGCTACGACGAAGCCGCGGTGCGGCGCCTGGCCACGTTTCGACCCGGCGACGTCTACACCGAGAAATCGCTCCTCGACTACCAGGAGCGCCTGCTCAAGGTCGGCCTCTTCGAAGGCGCGTCGGTCGAGATCGACGTCGAGAAAGGCCCGCCGGACGCGGCTCCGGTGATCGTGCGGCTCAAGGAGCTGTCGCATCAGCAGGCCACCTTCGGCATCGGCTACAGCGCCAACACCGGGCCGCGTGTGTCGGTCGATCATTACGACCGCAAGGTGTTCGGCTGGCCTTACATCGCGCACAGTACGCTGGTCTTCGGGCCGAGCCTGAAGTCGATCGGCACCGAGCTCAATTCGTACCCGCTCGAAGATTTCAAGCGCAACCTCTTCGCGGTGAACCTCGAGCAGCTGAAGGCGGCCGACGAGACGCGCGATTCCACGACGTTGCGCGCCGGCCGCTCGCAGGACACCGGCGAGTATCAGCGTCTCTACTACGGCGAGCTCTCGCGCACCCAGGTCGCGAACACCCTGCTGCGAACGACGAGCGCCGCCGTCGCCGGCAACTATCACTGGCTGCGCCGAGACGTCGACAACGTGCTGCTGCCGACCAGCGGCACCGTGCTGGCGCTGCAGGGCGGCGCCGGCTACGGCACCGGCACACGGGCCCGCACCGACCGGCCGGGCGAGGAAGAAAAAGCGAAGGGGCCGTTCCTGCGCACCTATGCGCGCGTCAACGCCTTCCGGCCGCTCGGCGGATGGTTTCTGAACGGCCGGCTCGAGGTGGGTGAGGTGTTCGTGGCGAACAGCATCAGCGTGCCCGACACGCTGCTGTTTCGCGCCGGTGGCGACAACTCCGTGCGCGGCTACGGCTACCGCACGCTGGGGCCTTCGGTCAACGGTGCGGTGGCCGGTGGCCGCGTCACGCTGACCGGCAGCGTCGAGGCCGAGCATCCCTTCGTGAGATCGCTGCCGGCACTGCTCGGCGCGGTCTTCGTCGACGCCGGCGACGCGGCCGACAAATGGGGCGAGATCAAGCCGGTGTTCGGCTACGGCGTCGGCGTGCATTTCCGGAGCCCGGTCGGCCTGCTGCGCCTCGACGTCGCCTACGGCCAGGCGGTGCAGCAGTTTCGTCTGCACCTGAGCGTGGGCGTGGCGTTCTAGCCCCGGGGTCGATGAGCGAAGACACCTCGCCCGAAGCGGCGCCGCCGCCGCGGCGCGCCGTCACGCACCCGTGGCGCTGGGTCGCCGGCACGGTCACGGCCCTCGTGCTGCTCGTCGCCGTGGGCGTCGTCGTCATCGCCTGGGCGCTGACGACGACAGCCGGTACGGCCTGGGTGCTCTCGCTCGCGCCCGGCGTCACGGTCGTCGGCCCGCGAGGCGCGTTGATCGGCGACTTCTCCGCCGAGCGGCTCGACGCCGCCATTCCTGGCACGGGGACCGTGAAGCTCGCGCAGCCGAGCTGGCAAGGCCTGCGGCTGGCCCGCGGCGATCCCGGCCGCTGGCTGCTCGTTTCTATCGACCGGCTGCATGTCGATCGCGTCGACTTCGTGCCGAGCCCGTCGACCGCGCCCACGAGCAAGGCGCCGCTCTCCGCACCCTCTTCGTTGCGGCTGCCCCTCGAGGTGACCGTGCGCGACGCCAGCGTCGGCGAACTCCGCACCGGCGGCGCCGATGCCGTTCCGGTCAAAGACCTGCACCTCGCCCTCCACCTCGGCGCCGAAGGCGGCGCGCTGCATCGCTTCGACGCACTCGCTGCGAGCTACGACAAGGTGCACGCGAGCGGCTCGGCGCAGATCGCTGCCGACGCGCCCTTCGCCGTCCAGGCGCGCCTGGGCATCGTCTCGGCCGACACGGTGCCGGCCTTTCGCGCCGGCGTGGCCGCGAACGGGCCGCTGGCGGCACTCGGCGTCGCCGCAACGGCACGCGTCGAGGCCAGCGCCAGCCACGGCGCGCAATCGCTCGACGCCGACGCCATCGTCCAGCCGTTCGCCGCCTGGCCGCTCGGCAGCCTGCACGCATCGACGCAGGCACTCGATCTGTCGGCCCTGGTCAGCGCCGCACCCGCGACTTCGCTGAGCGGCGGCGCCGTCGTCGTGACCCGCGGCCTCGATCAGCCGGCCGAGGTCTCGGTCGATCTCGTCAACGCCCGCGCCGGCCGCATCGGTGATGGCCTGCTGCCCCTGCGCCGGATTCGTGCCGAGCTGCGCGGCCGGCCGGCCGAGCCGGACGTGCTCGACGTGCAGACACTCAGCGTCGATCTCGGCTCCGACGCGATGCCCGGCGGCCGCCTGACCGGCAGCGGCCGCTGGACACCGGCGCGCGCCACGCTCGAGGTCGCGCTCGACAAGGTCAGGCCCGCGGCGCTCGACGCGCGGGCGCCGCTGACCACGCTCGACGGCACGCTTCGGATCGTGGGCAGCGGCCTGGCCGGCGGCGCCGACGCAACTGCGGTCGACGTCGTCGCCAAGGTCGTGGGCCAGTTGCTCGACCCAGCCCTGCCGCGCGCCGCGCCGCGCAGCGCCCGCCTTCGCTTCGAGGCCCACGCCAGCGCGCTCGAGATCGATCTGCGCAGCTTCGAGGCCGGGCTCGGCGACGCGTCGGCGACGCTGTCGGGCAAGCTGGCGCGGGCGAAAGCCAGCGCGCCGTGGCGTGCCACCGGCAAGCTGGCGGTGGCCGGCTTCGACCCGGCGCCATGGTGGCCCGGCGCCGCCGGCACCGGTCTCGGCCGCGGCCCCAACGCGCTCAACGCCAAGGGCACGTTCGATCTCGTGCTGCCCGCCGCCACCACCGGCTCGGTCTTCGATGCGCTCAACGCCACCCGCGGCCAAGCCGCGCTCGCGATAGAGCGCAGCGTCGTCGCCGGTGTGCCGATCGAGGGCCAGGCGGCGTTCGTCAACAACGACGGCCAAGCCCGGCCAAAGATCGACATCGCCGCCGCCGGCAACCGGCTGAGCGCGGAGGGTCGCGTCGGCGCCAGCGGCGCCAAGGGCACCCAGGGCACCCAGGGCAATACCGGCGGCACGCGCGACCATTGGCAGTTCACGATCGATGCACCGCAACTCGAGCGGCTGACGCCGCTGCTGGCAGCGGCCGGGTCGCCGCCCGCCAAGCCCGCCCTGAGCGGCACGCTGAACGCGAAGGCGCGCATCGACGGCCGCTGGCCCGACGTGACGAGCGACGGTGAGCTGCATGGCGCCGCCCTGCACTACGCTGACGTCGCCGTGGCTCGGGCCGAGGGCCGCTGGCATCTCGGCAGCGCCGACAACGCCAGGATCGAGGCGACGCTCGCGGTCGACGGAGCAACCACCGCCGGCCGCACGATCCAGCAGGTGCGCGCCAAGCTCGACGGCACGGCCCGTGCGCACCGTGCGGAGCTGCGCATCGAGTCGCAGGCACTGCCACCGGCCTGGGTCGATGCGCTGGTCGCCAGGGCTGCGGCGGCAGGCACCACGATGGCCATCTCGACGCCCGCCGCAGCGGCCTCGGCGGTGGCGGCCGGCAAGCCGGCGCCGGCACGCGTTGCCGCCGTCGAAACACCGCCGGGCCGCAGCGAGGTCGTCGTCTCGGCCGAGGGCGGCCTCGTCGACGCCAACGGCGAGCGGCTGGCCGGCTGGCGCGGCCGCATCGGCGAGCTCGCGGCGCGCAGCGTCGACGCCCCGCACCGCACCTGGCTGCAGGCGCGCGACCTGCGCGGCAGCGTCTTCTGGGGCGGCGGAACATTGCGGGCGCAGGTCGACCCCGGCCGTGCCGAGGCGCTCGGCGCCACGCTGCGCTGGAGCCGCATCGACTACCAGGCCGCGGCCGGGCCATCGTCACCGACTCGGCTCGACGTCCAGGCCACGATCGACCCGGTCGCCGTGGCGCCGATCCTGCAGCAGTTCCAGCCCGAGCTCGGCTGGACCGGCGACCTCGCCGTCGGCGCCCGCATCGACGTGCGCAGCACCGGCCCGATCCACGCCGACATCGTCGTCGACCGCGCCCGGGGCGATCTCGCCGTGACGCAGGAATACGGCACTCAAAAGCTCGGTCTGACCGTGCTGCGCGCCACCGTGACCGGTGAAAACGGCGCATGGCGCGCCACCGCTCGCCTGGCCGGCAGCAGCTTCGGCACCGCTTCGGCCGACGTCTCGGCGCGCACCGCCAGCAGCGCCGCCTGGCCCGACGCGTCGACACCGATCGCCGGCGCCCTCGACATGCGCATCGGCGACCTCGCCAACCTGAGCACCTGGATCCCGGCCGGATGGCGCCTCGGCGGCGCGCTGCGCGCAAGCGCCACGATCGGCGGCAAGCTCGGCGCGCCCACCTACACCGGCCGCCTCGAGGGCTCGGGGCTGTCGGCGCGCAACTTCCTGCAGGGCGTGTACGTGAGCGACGGCGAGCTCGCGCTGGCGCTCGACGGCGAGACGGCGCGGATCGAGAAGTTCACGGCCAAGGGTGGTACCGGCCTGCTGTCGATCACAGGCACTGCCGCCCTCGGCGCGGCGCCCACCGCCGAGCTGAAGCTGGTGGCCGACAAGTTCCAGCTGCTCGGCCGGGTCGACCGGCGCATCGTCGCCAGCGGCAGCGCCGCGCTGCGGCTCGACGCCGAGGCGATCGGGCTGAGCGGCAAGTTCAAGGTCGACGAGGGGCTGATCGACTTCACCCGCTCCGAGGCACCCACGCTCGGCGACGACGTGGAGGTCGTACGCCGCCCGCGCGGCGCGCCCTCGCCGGCCGCCGAGACGACGGCGCTCGCGGCCACACCGGCCGAGCCGCCGGTGGGGCGCAAGATCGATCTCGATCTGCGCATCGACGTGGGCGACCAGCTGCGCATCCGCGGCCGCGGCCTCGATGCGAGCTTACGCGGCGAGCTGCACATCACCTCGCCGGCCGGGCGCATCGCCGTCGAGGGTTCCATCCGCGCCGTCGACGGCACCTACCAGGCCTACGGCCAGAAGCTCGCCATCGACCGCGCCGTCATCAGCTTCCTCGGCTCGCTCGACAACCCGCGCCTCGACATCCAGGCGACCCGGCACGACCTCGACGTGCGCGTCGGCGTGGTCGTCACCGGCACCGTACTGAACCCGCGCGTGCGGCTGTTCTCCGAACCCGAGATGTCCGACGTCGACAAGCTCAGCTGGCTGGTGCTCGGCAAGGCGAGCACGGCCGCCGGCGGCAACGAGACCGCGCTGCTGCAGCGCGCCGCGCTCGGCCTGCTCTCGGGCGAAGAGCCCGGCGTCACCGACCGCGTCACCAAGGCGCTCGGACTCGACGAGCTTTCGGTGCGCTCGGGCGAAGGCGGCGCGAAAGACGCGATCGTCAGCGTCGGCAAGCAGATCTCGAAGCGCTGGTACGTGGGCTACGAGCAGGGCCTCAACTCCACCACCGGCAGCTGGCAACTCATCTACCGGCTGGCGCAGCGCTTCACGGTCAAGGCACAGGCCGGAGGCGACAACGCCGTCGACGTCAACTGGACACTGCGCTGGAAGTAGCGGCGCGGCGCGGGCCGTGGCGGCATGCGGCGCAAGTCAGGGCGCGGAGTCGAAATCGGCCTTGGCGATGTGGTTGTGCATGAAGGCATCGACCGCCTCCGCGGCATCGAGCTTCGACGGGTCGAAGTCGAACTGGCCCTCGTGCGTCGAGTTCGCCGACGCCGTGCCGAAGGTGGCGGTGTAGCGGATCACGTTGCCCGCCACCTCGTACTCGACGCGGTAGCTCACCGGCGTGCCCGAAGGCGGCTGCGTGTGGGTTCCCTCGACGATCGGCATGGCGGCTCCTTGGCACGGCCCAGTATGCCGCGCCGCCCGAGCGCCGGCCACCTCTTACACTCTGCGCCCGCATCGGCACGCCCTCGGCGCCGCCCGCTCGCCGTAGTTCAATGGATAGAACGGCCGCCTCCTAAGCGGCAGATACAGGTTCGATTCCTGTCGGCGGGACCAAAGCGCGTGTCCAGTGTGTTCCGGGAAGTTCCTGCGAAGTCTCAGACGCCTATGTTGCATTGCGCTAGAAGGGGCAACAGTGCTTCCGAGAGCGGCTGACATGTTCCGCTTGATTCCGGGGGCAACCCGGGGCAACATTCGGGCTTATTGCCCCCACCTCCTCGGAGTTGCCCCCATGGCTCTTTCTGACGCCGCGATTCGTAGCGCCAAACCCGACGCGAAGCCATTTCGGTTGTTCGACGGTGGAGGCATGTACCTAGAGATCGCGCCAAGCGGCGGCAAGTGGTGGCGTCTCAAGTACCGCCACAGCGGCAAGGAAAAGCGTCTTTCGCTCGGCACGTATCCCGATGTCGGACTGAAGGCTGCGCGGGTCCGCCGCGACGAAGCTCGCCGGCTATTGGCTGATGGCAAAGACCCCAGCGCTTCCCGCAAGGCCGAGAGAGCGTCTTCGGCCTCGAAGGCGTTGCACACGGTTGAGGCTGTAGGCCGTGCGTGGCTGGCGCATCGCTCATCGGCATGGGCGCCATGCACACGAACAATGATCTCTGCATCTCTAGAAAACGACGTGTTCCCAAAGCTCGGAACACGCCCAGTGGCCGATGTGCAGCCCGGGGACATTCGAACGCTGGTGCAAGGCATCGAAGCACGCGGTGCGGGCGAAACCGCAGCTCGGCTCTTTCAGCGGCTGCGCTCGATCTATCGCTATGCCGTGGCAAACGGGCTCGTCCAAACGGACCCGACCTATCCGCTCAAGTCTGCAGAGATATTCAAGCCGCGTAAGACAAAGCATCGCGCCGCGCTAAGCGAACGGGAAGTTCCGGCCTTCCTGAGCAAGCTCGCCGACTACGAAGGCAACGCGACAACGAAGGCCGCACTTGCGCTGTTGATGCTCACGGCGACACGACCCGGCGAACTGCGAGGCGCGCGTTGGGAAGAAATCGACGAGGCGGGGGCGAAGTGGCGCATTCCCGCGGAGCGTATGAAGATGAAGACTGAGCACGTGGTACCGCTCTCGCGCCAAGCGCTCGACGTGCTCGCGAAGATGCGCCCTGTGTCAGGATGCGGCCTCCTTGTGTTCCCAAGCCCCTTCTACCCCTCAGCCAGCCTGAGCGACGGCACGTTGAACAGCGCGCTTGCACGCATGGGCTACAAAGGAACCGCAACAGCGCATGGCTTTCGAACCTTGTTTTCGACATGTGCTAACGAGGGCGGATGGAAAAGCGACCTAATCGAGAAGCAACTCGCGCACGAAGACCGCGACGGAGTGCGTGCGGCCTATAACCGAGCGCAATACCTTGCCGAGCGGACTGATCTCATGCAGTGGTGGGGCGACCGTCTCGACGCGCTCCGCAAAGGTGCCGACGTGATCCCGCTCTTAGCAGCGTGATAGTTCGCTGACGATTCAAATCAGCATCGATGCCCAATGAGCAAGGGGAAGCAACGTTCGGTGCCTGCGGCAGGAGTTGAATCGGATGTAGCTCCATTGAGCCTCAAGTTCAGTAGGGAAGTGGCGGACGAGATTGAGCGCCAACGGCACCGCCGATCAGCGAGGATGCCATCGCAATGGCCCGGTGCGGATGGAAGCACCGTGTCTTCTGTGACGCGATGGACGCGGATGGAGACATGGACCGAGTGGGAAGCCGCGTTGCTTGTGTGCGGCGTCGATCCATCAACATACCAGGAAGCGCTGTACGGGCAAATGATCCCTCATGCGACTGGTCTTTGTGGGGGAAAACTGCAAGGAAGGGA
>JAYTYH010000119.1:0-9862 GCA_043742485.1 Rhizobacter sp. | reverse complement strand
TTGCCGAGGCTCCTGCCACGGTGATTCGTACATCCCCTTCGACCGCCTTGGGCCGCCTTCGTTGCGCCCTTACCCTGCGCGGAATGGTCGGCGGCGATGCCGTCGCTGAAAGCCCATCTTTCAGGCTCCCCACGGAGCGCCATCGGGCTTTTCCCCTGCGACCGACAGGCTTTCGCTCCGGCGAGGGCGACGCACTTCCGCGCGCAAGCGGCGGTGCGGTCTCGAATGCCAAAAAAATGTCCACGACCTTTGAATCCCTCGGCTTGCCCGAACTCCTGCTGCGCGCCGTCACCGATGCCGGCTATGTCGCACCGACCGACGTCCAGACCGCTGCGATCCCGCCGGCGATGGCCGGCACCGACCTCATGGTCGCCGCCGCCACCGGCAGCGGCAAGACCGCTTCCTTCATCATCCCGGCGCTGCAGCGCGTGCTGCTGGCACGCGCCGATACCGCCAACCGCCGCGACAAGAACACCGTCTACGGCCCGCGCATCCTGGTCCTGACGCCGACGCGCGAGCTGGCGATGCAGATCGCCAAGGCGGCCTCGACCTACGGCCGCCACGTGCCCGGCCTTCGTGTCGCCACGGTCGTCGGCGGCGTGCCTTATCCGGCGCAGCTGAAGGCCCTTCGCGGCCCGCTCGACATCCTGATCTCCACGCCGGGCCGTCTCCTCGATCACCTGCAGACCGGCAAGGCCGTGCTCGACCATTGCGAGATGCTCGTGCTAGACGAAGCCGACCGCATGCTCGACATGGGTTTCATCGACGACATCACGACGATCTCGGATCACGTGCCGAAGTCGCGCCAGACGGTGATGTACAGCGCCACCTTCATGGGCCACGTGGCCCGGCTCGCGCAGAACCTGCTGCGCGATCCGCAGCGGGTCGAGGTCGCGTCGCACACCGACACCCACGCCAACATCGAGCAACGCCTGCACTGGGCCGATAACTTCGCCCACAAGAACGCCCTGCTGGACCACATCCTGACGCAGCGTGAAGTCGAGCAGGCGCTCGTCTTCACGAGCACCCAGATCGATGCCGACCGCCTCGCCGACCGCCTGGCCGAACTCGGCCACCACGTCGCCTCGCTGCACGGCGGCATGCCGCAAGGCCGCCGCAATCGGGTGCTGCAGGGCCTGCGCTCGAAGCAGCTGCGCATCCTCGTCGCCACCGACGTCGCTGCGCGCGGCATCGACGTGCCGTCGATCAGCCACGTCATCAACTACGGCCTCCCGATGAAGCCGGAGGACTATCTCCACCGCATCGGCCGCACCGGCCGTGCCGGCAAGAACGGCCTGGCGGTGACACTCGCCGAGCGCATGGACACCGGCATGATCCGTCGTATCCAGCAGTTCACGACGCAGCAGATGCCGGTGGCCACGATCGTCGGCCTCGAGCCGAAGACTGTGGCGCCGAAGATGTTCGCCAACGCGCCCGCCGGCCGTGGTCCGCGCAACGATGTTCGCCGGCCTCCCGAGCGCCGGGCCGACTCGGCGCCGCGGGGCAACCCGTTCGACCGCTCGCTGCCGCCGCGCGACGATCGTGGCGCACCGCCGCGTCGTCCGGGTCCGGCTGCCTTCAAGGGCCGCGCCAAGCCACAGCGCTCGCGTCCGGACGGCTTCGCCCGCTGAGGTTTTGGAGCGCGTGCGGCGGCGTCAGCGCCGCTGCACGGTGACGCCGACCGACATGCCGAGGTAGTCGTCGGTCTCGCCGAACCAGCTGCCCGAGATCGGCGCCGCCTGTGAGGGATCGCGGGCGACGCCGACGCGGATGAGCGAAGTGCCTCCGAGCAGGTTGTTGGTCGGATCGAATGGCAGCCAGCCGGCGCCGGGCAGGTAGGCCTGCAGCCAGGCGTGCGTGTAGCCAGCGCCGAGCACGCCTGTCGCGTCAGCGCCGCGTCCGTCGAGCGCGGGGTCATAGAGATAGCCAGAAACGAAACGCGTCGCGTAGCCGAGCCGGCGCGCCGCTTCCATCATCAGCAAGGCGAAGTCGCGGCACGAACCGCTGCCGCGCTCGATAGTTCGCTGCGGCGTTTGCGTGCCTTCTTCGTCTCGCGACTCGTAGCGAAAGGTGTCGCGGATGCTCTGCGTCATCGCGATCAGCAACTCGCGGCTGCCGGTCGGGCCGTCGGTGCGGATGAATTGCCGCGCCCATGCCGTGAGCGTGCCTTCGAGATCGTCGTGGTACGGCCGCAGGTAGTGCTCGAGGTCGTAGCGCTCTTCCAGCGTGTAGGCGAACGGATAGATCTCGGCGTGCGGTGACAGCGGCAGCTCGAGGTTGTTGCTGTGCGCGTGCTCCATGCGAAAGCTGCACACGATCTTCAGGGTGTCGGCACGCGTCAGCGGCTGAACCAGCGCCACCGAATTCGAGAGCGGGTCCTGGATCATGCGCACCGACGACTCGGGGCTGATTTCGAGATCGGTGGCGAGCACGCGCAGGTCGTGGCTGTCGCGCGGCCGGAACATCACGCGGTGCTCGCCGAAACGCACCGGCTGGCGGTACCGGTAGACGGTCGTGTGCGTGATGTCGTATCGAACCGGCACGGATGAACCGCGTCAGGCGCGCAGCAGCTCGACCTGAAACATCAGCGTCGCGTTCGGCGGAATGACGCCGCCGGCACCACGGGCGCCATAGCCGAGCTCGGGCGGGATGACGAGGACGCGCGTGCCGCCTTCCTGCATGCCCTGGACGCCTTCGTCCCAGCCGCGGATCACCATGCCGGCGCCGAGATCGAACTCGAACGGGTCGTTGCGGTCCTTGCTCGAATCGAACTTGGCGCCCTTGACGCCATCGTTGTACAGCCAGCCGGTGTAGTGCACGGAGACCGGGCGGCCGGGCGCCGCCGTGGCGCCGGTGCCGGGGGTGGTGTCTTCGTATTGCAGGCCGGAGTCGGTGCTTTGCATGTCGGTCTTTCGAGGTGGAAGATGGGAAGGAGCGCCGCTCGACGGGCGACCGGAATGATGCCAGCGCGAGATGACGCTTTGCCTCAGGGCAGGTATCGCCGCCGCCATCGAGCGACCGCGTCTTCGAGCCACCGAGCAACTCCCGTGCCCTCGGCGTGCACGCCGAGCACGTCGCCGGCGTCGCGCAAGGCGGCGAGTGGCGAGCCGAGGTCGACAGCCGTGGCGCCGTTCTGCTTGGAGAGCTTTGCGCCGTCGGCACCCAGCACCAGCGGCACGTGCAGGGTGCGCGGCGTCGGCAGGTCGAGACAGCGTTGCAGGACGATCTGGCGGGCCGTGTTGTCGGCCAAGTCGGCGCCTCGCACGACGTCGGTCACGGCCTGTGCCGCATCGTCGACGACGACCGCCAGCTGGTAGGCCCAGATGCCGTCGGCACGCCTGAGCACGAAGTCGCCGACCTCGGTGGCCACGTCTTGCTGCTGCGGGCCGAGCCGGCGGTCGATCCAAGCGACGCTGCTGGCGCCGGTTCGCAGGCGCCACGAGCGCGCCGGCCTGCCGCCGAGGCCGAGCCGGCACGTGCCGGGATAGACGCCGTCGTCGAGGTCACGGCGGCTGCAGGCGCACGGGTAGGCTCTGCCTGCGGCCACGAGTCGTTGCAACGCCGCGGCGTAGAGCGCGGTGCGGGTCGATTGCAGGTTGACCTCGCCATCGGGCCGAAGCTGGCAGCGCTCGAGCTGCGCCAGGATCGCCTCGCGGGCACCGGCAACGTTGCGCGGCGTGTCGAGGTCCTCGATGCGCACCAGCCAGCGGCCGCCATGGGCGCGGGCATCGAGCCACGATGCCAGCGCCGCGACCAGCGAGCCGGCGTGCAATGCGCCTGACGGTGTCGGCGCGAAGCGGCCGACGTAGCTCGACGCCATGACGACGCCGCTCAGCCGCCGGGGCCCGCATCGAGCCGACCGCCGACACGGCTGCCGTGGCGTTCGAGCAGGGCGCGTCGCGTCGTCGGCCGTTCGAGATGGTCGAGCCACCAGCGCAGCGCCAGACCGTCCGCCGGCTTGGCCCTGGCGTTGCGTCCCGGCGCCGGCTGACGCCATGCATAGCCCAGCCGCGGCGCGATCTGCACGCGCTGCACTTGCCTGGCGACGAGTCGGCCGGCTGCGACGTGGTCGCGCGCCATCGGTTCGGGCACGAAGCCGCAGCCGAGGCCGCGCAGCAAGGCGTCGATCTTGGCGCGAATGTCGCTGACGGTGAGGACGTCCTGGCCCGGCAGGAGGTTGACGGTCATCGGCGCCATGCGCTGCGCCGAGTCGGCCACCGCGACGGCGCGGTGGCGGACCAGTTCGGCATCGTCGATCGGCTCGCTGGCCGCGGCCAGCGGGTGATGCGGCGCGACGGCGAAGACGAAGGCGATCGCACCGAGCTCCTTCATCGCGAAGCCGCTCGGCAGTTCGCGGCCGGTGCCGACGCCGATGGCGAGATCGGCCTGGCCGGTGACCAGCGCCTCCCACGTGCCGGCGAGCACTTCGGCGCGAATTCGCAGTCGCGTCGGCGGCGAAGGTTCGTAGAAGGCTTCGCAGAGCTCGAGGATCGTGGTCGGCGAAAGGATGTCGTCGACGGCGATGCTCAGCTGCGTCTCCCAGCCGGTGGCGACGCGCTTGACGCGATTGGCCACGGCATCGATCTGCTCGAGCAGGCGGCGCCCTTCGTCGAGCAGTTCCTGGCCGGCGGCGGTGAGCTGCGCCTGGCGCGAGCTGCGATCGAAGAGCAGCACGTCGAGCGCGTCCTCGAGCTGACGCACGCTGTAGGTCAGCGCCGAAGGTACCTTGCCGAGATGGCGCGCGGCGGCGGCGAAACTGCCGCTCTGCGCGATGGCGACCATCATGGTCAGCGCCTCGGGAGTGAGGGCATTGCGTGGCTCGTTCATGGGTCCTCCGAGCTTCATCTTATTTGAACGTTGGCGACAAGCGGTTGATGTCAATGGTCCACCACGCAGCGACACCATCGGGTTTCACGGAGATGCCACCATGATCACCCTTCGCAAATCTTCCGATCGCGGTTTCGCCGATCACGGCTGGCTGAAGAGCTGCCACAGCTTCTCGTTCGCCGACTACCACGACCCCGAGCACATGGGCTTCGGCGGCCTGCGCGTCATCAACGAAGACCGCGTCGCCGCCGGCAAGGGCTTCGGCACCCACGGCCACCGCGACATGGAGATCGTGAGCTACGTGCTCGACGGCGAGCTCGCCCACAAGGACAGCATCGGCACCGGCTCGGGCAGCGGCGCCGACGGCGTCATCCGGCCGGGTGACGTGCAGCGCATGAGCGCCGGCAGCGGCGTTCGCCACAGTGAGTTCAACCATTCGCAGAAGCAGACCACGCACTTTCTGCAGATCTGGATCGAGCCCAACGTGCACGGCATCGCACCAGGCTACGAGCAGAAGCATTTCGACACCGCTTCCAAGCGTGGCACGCTGCGCGTCGTCGCCTCACCCGACGGCCGCGACGACTCGGTCACGCTGCACGCCGACGCGTCGATCTCGGCCGCCCTGATTGACGGCGACGAGCACGTCGAGCGTGCGCTCGATCCAGCCCGCAAGGCCTATGTGCACGTCGTTCGCGGCAGCATCGAGGTCAACGGCCAGCGCCTCGGCGCTGGCGACGCACTGCGCTTCGAGCACGAGCCGCGACTCACGCTCGCTCGCGGCCGACAGGCCGAGGTCCTGGTTTTCGACCTGGCCTGAGCGTCACCGAAAACGCGCCCGGTCAGATGTCCCGGGCCAGGCGAACGCCGCTGAACTGCCACTGCGCCTCGGGCGCAAAGAAGTTGCGGTAGCTGGCGCGCACGTGGCCGGCCGGCGTCGCGCACGAACCGCCGCGCAGCACGAACTGGTTGCACATGAACTTGCCGTTGTATTCCCCCACCGCGCCGGGCAGCGGCCGGTAGCCGGGGTAAGGCAGGTAGGCCGAGCGCGTCCACTCCCAGACATCGCCGAACATCTGCAACGGCTCGTCGTCCACGGTCGACGTCTGGGGCATCGGGTGAAAGGCGCCGCGGTCGGCGAAGTTGCCGGCCACGGGCGCCCGCAAGCGGCGTGCGACGAGCTCCCATTCGAGCTCGCTCGGCAGCCGCGCACCCGACCAGCGCGCGAAAGCGTCGGCCTCGAAGAAGCTCAGGTGGCAGACCGGCGTTTGCGTGTCAATCTCGACGGTGCCTTGCAAGGTGTGATTTAACCAGCTGCCTTCGCCTTCGCCTTCGCCTTCGCCGCGGTGCCAGTACAGCGGCGCTTCACGCTGGCCGGCGCTGACCCAGTCCCAACCCATCGCGAGCCAGAGATCGGGCCGGCGGTAGCCGCCGTCTTCCATGAAGGCGAGGTAGTCGCCATAGGAGGCCGGCCGCGACGCGATCTCGAAGGGCTCGGTCCAGGCACGGTGACGTGGTGTCTCGTTGTCGAAGCAGAAGTCGCCGTCGCTGGCAGGCACGTGGCCCATCTCGACGACGCCACCGGCGTGGCCGAACCAGCGCAGCGGCTGCGCGCGCACCTGCGCCATCGGCCAGCGCCTAGCGTAGGCCGCAGACATCGGGTTGCACGACAGCGCGTGCTTGATGTCGGTGAGGACAAGCTCCTGATGCTGCTGCTCGTGCTGCAGGCCGAGCATGACCAGCGACTCGATCCCGACGTCGCCGGCGTGTGCGGCGAGCAGTGCCTGCATCGCGTCGTCGACGTGGGCGCGGTAGTGGCGCACCTGCGCCAGTGTCGGCCGCGTCACCAAGCCACGGCGGGCCCGCGGAAATTGCTCGCCGACGCCCTGGTAGTAGCTGTTGAAGAGAACGCGAAAGGCGGAGTCGAAAGGCCTGAATTCGGCGGCGAAGCGCTCGAGCAGGAAGGTCTCGAAGAACCAGGTGATGTGGGCGAGGTGCCACTTGGTCGGGCTGGCGTCAGCCATCGACTGCACTTGGCAATCCTCGGGCGAGAGCGGCGCGGCGAGGTCGAGGCTGGCCTGCCGAACCTGCGCATAGCGCGCTGCGAGCGAGCTGCGCGCTGTCGCGTCGGCCACGAATCCGGGGGTGATGTTCATTCGTTTCCTCGGTCCCTGAACGCCGGTCTGCGGGCGTAACTGCAGCTTCTCGGTGCGGGCGAAAAGCCTAGCCCAACTCGCGATTTCGCGCGCAAAAAGGCGGGAGCAATCGATATGCCGCGCTCTCTAGAATGCGCCGATGGCTTTCGTTCATCTGCGCGCGCATACCGAATTTTCGGTCGTCGACGGCACCTTGCGGATCGACACCGTGGCCGCCGCCGCTGCCGCCGACGGCCAGGGCGCGCTCGCCATCACCGATGTCAGCAACCTCTTCGGCGCTGTCAAGTTCTACACCGCGACCCGCGATGCCGGCGTCAAGCCGATCATCGGCGTCGAGGTCTGCATGGAGGCCGAAGGCAGCGAGAAGGGTGCCAGCCGGCTCGTGTTGCTGGCTCAGAACCGCGCCGGCTACCTGAACCTGTGCGACCTGATCTCGCGTGGCTGGCTCGAGAACGCGGCCAGCGGCCACGCCTTGCTGAAATGGGAGTGGCTGCGCCAGCGTGGCGACGGCCTGATCGTGCTCTCGGGCGCCGACAGCGGCTCGCTCGGCCACGCCTTGCTGGCTGGCGACGTAGCCCGCGCGCGCGCGCTCGCGGAGCGATTGCAGGCCTGGTTTCCGCGTCGCTTCTATATCGAGTTGCAGCGGATCGGTCTGCCCGGCAACGAGGCCCATCTGCGCGCCGCCGTCGAGCTGGCCGCGAGCCTCGGCCTGCCGCTGGTGGCGACGCACACCGTGCAGTTCCAGAACGCCGACGACCACGAGGCCCACGAGGCCCGTGTGTGCGTGGCCGAGGGCGAGATGCTCGGCAACCCGAAGCGCATCAAGCGTTTCACGCGCGACCAGTACTTCAAAAGCCAGGCCGAGATGGAGGCGTTGTTCGCCGATCTGCCGAGTGCGCTCGCCAACACGGTCGAGATCGCGCGCCGCTGCAACCTGAGCCTGGTGCTCGGCAAGCCGCAACTGCCCGACTTCACGACGCCGCTGCGCGACGGCGCGCCGGTGCCGATGGCCGAGTACTTCCGAATCGCCTCGCACGAGGGTCTCGAGCTGCGACTGGCGCGCCTCTATCCCGACGCCGGGGTGCGTGAGCGCGAGCGCCCGCGCTACGCCGTGCGCCTCGAGTTCGAGATCGAGACCATCCTGAAGATGGGCTTTCCGGGCTACTTCCTGATCGTGGCCGACTTCATCAACTGGGCCCAGAAGAACGGCTGCCCGGTCGGCCCGGGGCGCGGCTCGGGCGCCGGCTCGCTGGTGGCCTACGCACTGCACATCACCGGCCTCGACCCGCTCCGCTACAACCTGCTGTTCGAGCGCTTCCTGAACCCTGAGCGGGTCTCGATGCCCGACTTCGACATCGACTTCTGCCAGGCCAACCGCGACCGCGTCATCGACTACGTCAAGGCCAAGTACGGCCGCGACGCGGTCAGCCAGATCGCGACCTTCGGCACCATGGCCGCGAAGGCAGCGCTGCGCGATATCGGCCGCGTCCTCGGCATGAGCTACGGCCACGTCGACTCGATCGCCAAGCTGGTGCCGGCGCCGCCGGGCAAGACGGTGACGCTGCGTCGGCCGCCCGATAAACCCGACCACAGCGTCATCTATGCGCGCCGTGAAGCACCCGAGATCGAGCAGCGCGAACGCAACGAGGTCGAGGTCGCCGAACTGCTGGCACTCGCCGAGCGCGCCGAAGGACTGGTGAGAAATGTCGGCATGCATGCCGGCGGCGTGCTGATCGCGCCGGGCCGGATCACCGACTTCTGCCCGCTCTACATGCAGCCCGGCAGCGACAGCGCCGTGAGCCAGTTCGACAAGGACGACGTCGAGGCGATCGGCCTGGTCAAGTTCGACTTCCTCGGTCTGGCGACGCTGACGATTCTCGAGCTGGCGAAAGACTTCATCGTCGCCCGCCATCCCGAGCGTGCTGACTTCAACTACGACGACCTGCCGCTCGACGACCCGAAGATCTTTGCGCTTTTCTCCGAAGGCCGCACCGAGTCGGTGTTCCAGTTCGAAAGCCAGGGCATGCAGCGCATGCTGAAGGACGCTCGGCCGAACCGCTTCGAGGACCTGATCGCGCTCAACGCGATGTTCCGGCCGGGGCCGATGGAGAACATCCCGAGCTTCTGTGCACGCAAGCACGGCCGTGAGGAAGTCAGTTATCCGCATCCGTTGCTCGAGACCGTGCTCGGCGAGACCTACGGGATCATGGTGTACCAGGAGCAGGTCATGCAGGCCGGCCAGATCCTGGGCGGCTATTCGCTCGGCGGCGCTGACCTTCTTCGCAAGGCGATGGGCAAGAAAAAGCCCGAGGAGATGGCCAAGCACCGCCAGATCTTCCGCGAGGGCGCCGCCACCAAGGGCATCGGCTCCGAGGTCGCCGAAGAGGTCTTCGACCTCATGGAGAAGTTCGCCGGCTACGGCTTCAACAAGGCCCACGCCACCGCGTACTCGCTGCTCGCGTATCACACGGCCTGGATCAAGGTCCACTTCGCGGCCGAGTTCTTCGCCGCCAACATGTCGGTCGAGATCGACAACAGCGACAAGCTGAAGGCCCTGCTGTTCGACGCCAAGGCGATCGGCATCACGATCGAGAGGCCCGACATCAATGCGGGCACCTACCGCTTCGAGCCGATCTCGGCCACGTCGGTGCGCTACGGGCTCGGCGCGGTCAAGGGCACCGGTCACGGCGCCATCGAGGCGATCGTGGCGGCGCGCCAGTCCGGTGGGCCGTTCACCAGCCTGTTCGACTTCTGCGCCCGCGTCGATCGCAGCCGCATCAACCGGCGCGTCGTCCAGGCGCTCGTCAAGGCCGGCGCCTTCGACCGTCTCACCGACGCGCGTTCCAGCCTGCTCGCCAGCGTCGGCCTCGGCCTCGACTGGG
>JAYTYH010000118.1:0-4263 GCA_043742485.1 Rhizobacter sp. | reverse complement strand
CTCGTTTTCCATCAACTGCCGGGTCTGGATGTCGAGGGCGCTGAACGGCTCGTCCATGAGGATGATGTCGGGGTCGAGCACCAGCGTCTGCGCCAGGCTGACGCGCTTTCGCATGCCGCCTGAAAGCTGGTGCGGATAGCGGTCACCGAAGCCGCCGAGGCCGACGCGCTTGAGCCAGGCCTCGGCCTGCACCCGCGCGTCGGGCGCGGCTCGGAATTCGAGGCCGGCCATGACGTTCTGCAACGCGGTGCGCCACGGCATCAGGCTCTCGGCCTGGAACATGTAGCCGGCGCGCGCGTTCAGGCCGGTGAGCCGGGCGCCGAACACCTCGACCGTGCCGAAGCTCGGCGCCATCAGGCCGGCGGCGACGTTGAGCAGCGTGCTCTTGCCGCATCCCGTCGGCCCGACGACGGCGACGAACTCGCCGGCGCCGACGCTGAGCGTGACGCCGCTGACCGCCGTGTAGCGCTGGCCGGCATCGGCATTCGAGACGAAGGTGCAGTCGACCTCGCGCAACGCCAGTGCCGGCGCGTCAGCCTGCGCGTTCACGGCGATAGCGACACCACCGCACGCGCAATGACCCCGGCCATCATGTCCTCCGCCTCAGCCCCTCGGGTACTTCGCGTTCGCGCGCTTGGCGTATTCGTTGGTGTAGATCGCCGCGAGGTCGATCTTCGCGGCCGCGATCTCGGGGTCGATGCTGGCGAGCGCGCGCCGCGCCGTCTCGGCGCCGGCCTCGGGGAACATGCCGTCGGGCGAGAGCGCGCCCTTGGCGGCGAGAAAGGCGTCGACGTAGACGGCGCGGTCGCCGAGCAGGTAGTTCTCGGGCACGGCGTTGATGATCTCGCGCGCGCCGGCTTTCTGGATCCACTTGTCGGCCCGCACGATGGCGTTGGCGAGCGCCTGCGCGGTGGCCGGGTACTTGTCGAGGAAGGTCTGCTGCGTGTAAAGGCAGGCGGCCGGCATCGGCCCGCCGAAGATCCTGTCGGCCTCGGCGACGACGCGCGTGTCGGAGACGATCTTCATGTCACCCGAGCGCACCAGCAGGGTGATCACCGGGTCGAGGTTGCTCATCGCGTCGATCTGGCCCGAGCGCATCGCCGCCACCGCGCCGCTGCCGGCACCGACGCCGATGATCGAGACGTCGCCCGGCTTCAGACCGGCCTTGCCGAGCACGAAGTTGGCGAGCACGTTGGTCGACGAGCCCGGCGCCGTGACGCCGAGCTTCTTGCCCTTGAGGTCGACCACCGACCTGAAGTTCGGCATCGTCTTCGGATTGATCCCGAGCACGATCTGCGGCGCCCGCCCCTCGAGCACGAAGGCACGCAGGCGCTGGCCCTTGACCTGCAGGTTGATGGTGTGCTCGAAGGCGCCGGAGACGACGTCGGCACTGCCGCCGACGAGCGCCTGCAGGGCACGCGAGCCGCCGGCGAAGTCGGCGATGGTGACGTCGAGACCTTCCTGCTTGAAGAAGCCCTGCGTCTCGGCGATCGTGAGCGGCAGGTAATAGAGCAGGTTCTTGCCGCCGACAGCGAGCGTGAGCGTGGGCTTCTCGAGCGTTTGCGCGCGGGCGATCGATGCCAGGCCGAGCGCACCCGCGCCCGCGGCGAGAGCGACCTGCATGAGATGACGGCGTTGCATGAGGGTGTCTCCGGAAAGCCCCGTGCTTTCACACGGTCACGACGACTGTAGCAGCGCGGTTTCGAGCCGATGCGCGATGACCCGGCCCGTAGAATCACGACCGATGGGAACACGCGTCTGGCGATGGATCGGCCACTCGATACTGGTGCTGGCTACGGCCGCGGCAGCGCCCGCCGTAGCGCAGAACCGGCCGGCCTCGTCGCCACCTCAGGCAGCCGCGCCAGTCGACGCAGCCGCCTCCGGAGTGCCGGTGCCGGTATCGCTCTCGGCGCGCAAGGTCTACGAGCAGGCGCGCTCGCAGCTGGTCCAGATCCGCACCGTGCTCAAGGGCCAGGCCAGCCAGACCTCGGTCGGCTCCGGCTTCTTCGTGACGGCGCAGGGCCACATCGTCACCAACTTCCATGTCGTTGCCGAGGCGGCGCTGAAGCCGGAGCGCCACGACCTCGTCTATGTCACGGCCGACGGCCGCGAGGCGCCGCTGAAGATCCTGCAGATCGACGTGCTGCACGACTTGGCGCTCCTGAAAGCGGGCGACGCCGCCGGCAAGAACTTCGATGCGCTCGCCTTCCGGCCCGAAAGCGAGCAGCTCTCGCAGGGCGAGCGGATCTATTCGCTCGGCAACCCGCTCGACGTCGGCTTCGCCGTTACGCAGGGCACCTACAACGGCCTCGTCAAGCGCAGCTTCTATCCACAGATCTTCTTCGGCGGCGCCCTGTCGGGCGGCATGAGCGGCGGCCCGGCGCTCGACGAGGAAGGCCACGTCATCGGCATCAACGTCGCTCGCCGCGTCGACGGCGAGCAGGTCAGCTTCCTCGTTCCCGCCAGCTTCGCGCAGGCGCTGCTCGCGCGCGGCAAAGACGCGCCGCCGATCGTGCAGCCGGCCTATGCCGTCGTCGACGAGCAGTTGCAGAAGCACCAGGCGTTGCTGACCGAGCGCTTCATCCAGCAGGGCTGGAAGGAGGCGACGCATCCGCGTTACCACGTGCCGGTGCCGCCCGACGTGTTCATGCGCTGCTGGGGCTCGAGCGAGCCGTCGCGCACCGGCGGCCTGGACTTCGAGCGCTCCGACTGCGTGATGGACACGCGCATCTTCGTGGGCGACTTCAACACCGGCACGATCTCGCTGCGCCATGAGAGCTACGACGGCAGCAAGCTCGGGCCACTGCGCTTCGCGGCGCGCTATTCGGCGAGCTTTCGCAACGAATCGTTCGTGCGGCTCGGGCCGCAGCACCAGACCAAGCCGCGTTGCAACGAGGACTTCATCGACCGCGAAGGCCTGCCGCTGCGCGCCGTCGTCTGCATCCGCGCCTACAAGAAGCTGCCGCAGCTCTACGACGTCTCGGTGCTGGTCGCCACGCTCGACCAGAACGAGGCCGGCGTCCAGGGCCGCTTCGACGCCCAGGGCGTCAGCTTCGTGAATGCACAGAAGCTCGCCCGCCACTATCTCGACGCCTACCGATGGGTGAAGCCGCAATGATGCCGCTGGCCTTGCTCGAAGCCGTCGACCGTGACGGCCAGGTGCGGCAGTCGTGGCGCGTCGAACGCTGGCCGCTGACGATCGGCCGCAGCCTCGACAACGACGTCGTCCTCACCGATCCGCACGTCGCCCCGCATCACGCCACCATCGCGCCGGTGGCGTCGGTGGCGTCGACCGACAGCATCGACGGCACCGCCGGCGCGGGTGTTTCGATGCCGGCTCTCGCCATCACCGCCGGCGACACGCGCAATGGTCTCGGCGTCGGCCGCGCGCGGCTCGCCGCCGGCCAGTCGAAGACGCTCGCCGATGCCGCCGGCGACATCGACCTGCATCTCGGCCGGGCGACGCTCCGCTTGCGCCTGGCCGGCCACGCGCTGGCGCCCGAGCAGGCGATGGCGGCCGTCGTCGGCCACGAGACGGGCTGGCTGCCGACCGTCGGCATCGCCGTCGCCGTGCTCACCTTCGTGCTGGCCAACACCTGGATCGAGAGCGACCCCGAAGGCTTCGCGCGGGCGCTGGCCACCTCGCTGCTCAGCGCGGTCTTCGTCGGCGCCGTCTGGTGCGGTCTGTGGGCGCTGCTCTCGAAAACCTTCACCCGGCAGAGCCACTTCGGCTGGCATCTGCGCGTGTTCGTGATCGCCAGCCTCGCCACGCTGGTGCTGGCGGTGCTGCCGCCGCTGCTCGCCTTTTCGCTGTCGTGGCCATGGATCGCCGACTTCGCCTTCGTCGCCATCTACGCCACCGTCGCGGCGGCGATCTACTTCCACCTGCTCGCCGTCGAGCCCGGCCGGCGGCGGCTGATGCGGGCCATGGCCGTGGCCGGCTTCGTGGCCGGCGTCGCGGTGTCGCTCTGGTTCAACGTGCAGCGCACCGGCCGGCCTGGCGAAGAGCTCTACATGAATCATCTCTTCCCGCCGCAACTGCGGCTGGCCCGGGCCGTGCCGGTCGACCGCTTCGTCGATGCGCTGGCGCCGATCCAGGCCGTGCTGGACCGCAAGGCGAAGGAGCAGTTCGGCACCGACAGCGATTCGCGAACAGGCAACGACGATGAAGACTGACCACCCGACCGCCGGCAGCCCCGCAGGCACGATCCTCGTCACCGGCGGCAGCCGCGGCATCGGCGCCGCTGCCTGCCGACTCGCGGC
>JAYTYH010000117.1:0-3742 GCA_043742485.1 Rhizobacter sp. | reverse complement strand
CGAGCCGGCACCGATGGAGTACATCCGCTCTTCGCCGGTCGACCAGCAATGGACTCGCAGCAGGCCGCCGACGACCCCGAACAGCTCCGGCAGTCCATTCCCGCCGGTCTCTTCCTCGACCTCGAAGTCACCCAGCTCGAAACCCTTCGAGCGCAGCACCCCGGCGAGTGCTTCGGTGGTCGGCGGCATGCGGGAGGTCAGACGTGTCATGGCAATCGGCTAAAAGACGATGCAGGATTTCCGCACGCTTCGGCCGCACCCTGCATCAGACACGACCTACGCTCCGTGTCAGCCGGAAGCGGCTTGGAAGTCGTGGCAGAGGTCCGAGGAGCAAGACCGGCAGAGGAAGCGGCCATGGGACGACCCCGGTGGCGCCCCGATTTGCTGGCACAGTGCGCGTTCCGCCTCTCAGCGCGCCCGGCGCCCTCGTCATGAACAAGCTCCTCTGGCTCTCCGTCGCAGCCGCCGCCCTCACCACCGCATGCGCCGCGCCCGACGACGGCAACGGCAAGAGCGCGGTGCCGCGCCCGGCCGCCGCGGCGCCGCGCGACGAGCCGGCGCCGGCGCCTGTCGCTGCGCAGCCGGCGCCACCGCCCGTTCCGGCTCCCTTCACCGACGCCGTGGCGCGGGCCGGCGAGCGCCTCCTGCAAGACGCCCAGAGCGCCGTCGGCTCCGGGCCGCGCGAGCTGATCATCGACCCGCTGATCGATTCGAGCAGCGGCCAGCAGACGGCCGGCACCGTGCAGATGGGCCAGCAACTCACGGCGCTCATCAAGACCCGCGTGCCGGCCTGGAACGTCAAGCCGCTGTCGCGCGCCAGCCTGTCGAGCCGGCCGCTGCTGTTGATCGGCACGCTGACCGCGATCAACACGAAGAACGCCAAGGACCAGAACGCCGACGCCTTCCGCGTCTGCCTCGTGCTCATCGACCTGCGCAGCGGCAAGCTGATCGCCAAGCGCGTCGACCGGGCGACGCTGGCCAGCGTCGACGCCGAGCCGACGGCGTTGTTCCGCGACGCGCCGACGTGGGCGCTCGACCGCACCGCGCTGGCCTACATCAAGTCGTGCCAGGGCAGCTCGCCGGGTGACAACGTCGATCCGGGCTACCTGCTCAGGCTGCCTGCAGCGGCGGTCGTCAACGAGGCCGTGATCGCCTTCGCCGACAACAAGCCGGCCGAGGCCTACAAGCTATTCCACGAGGCCCAGCCGATCGCCGATCCCGACGACCTGCGCATCCTCAACGGCCTCTACATGACGAGCTGGCGCACCGGCAAGAAGAAGGAGGCGGCCGATACCTTCGGCAAGATCGTCGGTCTGGGCATCGAAGCCAAAAGCCTGCCGATCAAGCTCTTCTTCAACCCCGGCAAGACGACGCTGCTGCAGTCGGCCGATCTGCGCTCGCAGTACGCCGTCTGGCTGCGCGAGCTCGCGGTGCAGGTCGGCGCGCGCGAGAGCTGCCTGAAGATCGTCGGCCACACCAGTCGCACCGGTGACGCCGCCGCCAACGTGGCTCTCTCGCAAAAGCGCGCCAGCCTGGTCAAGCAGACGCTGGAGCGACAGAACAAGAAGCTGAGCACGCGCCTGACCGCCGACGGCGTCGGCTCGCGCGAAACCATCATCGGTCTCGGCACCGACGACCTGCGTGACGCCCTCGATCGCCGCGTCGAGTTCCGCACCGTCGACTGCGCCGCCGCCTGACGCGGCGCGCACAGCTGCTGGGCGGCGAGCGTGCCCAGCAGCTGTGCCGTCGCCTGCTTCCAGGCGCTCGGCGTCGGCGTCGCACCGGCCGGTTCGTGAGGCGGCCGCCGAAGCCGGCCAGCACGTGCGCATTGGGCAGGTGCGAATGAACGATGTCGACGCCGCGGCTCTGGATGAATGCCGTCGCGAGCTGGATGGGCAGTAGTGGATGGGCGGAGGAGCGAGCCATCGCAAACGCTGTGCCGCTCGGGTAAGGTCGCGCTCCATGCGCTCAGCCCGGCCGGCCCGGCCGACCTTTCGACGCGAGCACGGCCTCGCCACCGCAACGACGACGCCTCGGCTCGCCGTTCTCATGCCGGCGTTGCTGGCCCTGCTGCTCGCCGGCTGCGCCAGCGGTCCGCGCCAGGGCGACGCCGGCGCCGTACCTTCGCGCCGGGCGCCGGCGGCTGCGAGCGGTAGCGACGGCGTCGGCAGCGATGTTCCGGGCGATCTCGCCAGCCGCCCCGATGCCGAGCCGCGCGTTGAGCCGGTGCGGCCGGGCGGCGCCAACAAACCGTACCAGGTGCTCGGCCACGACTACGTGCCGCTGACCGGCGACCCGAGCTTTCGTGAGCGCGGCCTGGCTTCGTGGTACGGGCGAAAGTTCCACGGCCGCCGCACCGCCAGCGGCGAGCTCTACGACATGTACGCGATGACGGCTGCGCATCCGACGCTGCCGATCCCGAGCTATGCCCGCATCAGGAACCCGGCCAACGGCCGCACCGTGCTCGTGCGCATCAACGACCGCGGCCCGTTCCACGCCGATCGCATCGTCGACCTCAGCTATGCCGCCGCGCTCAAGCTCGACCTGCTGCGCGGCGTCGCTCCGGTCGAGCTCGAGCGGCTCACCTTCGAAGACATCCGCGCCGGCCTCTGGCGCAGCGGTAGCGCGCCGATGCTGGCGATGGCGTCGACATCGGCATCTTCACCTGCACCCCCGTCGCCCGCCGCCGAGCTCGCCGGCCCGACGATCCCGGCGGAGTCGCTGACCCTCGTTGCCGCCGCTCCGGCCGAGGTCGTGGCCGAGGCGGCGCCGCAGACGGCGTCGTCACGCGGCGGCCGCGGCTACTGGGTCCAGCTCGGCGCTTTTCGCGAGCGTGCCGGCGCCGAAGGCTTCCAGCGCCGCGTCGCCGGTGACATCGAGGCGCTGGCGCCGCTGCTCGCGACCTTCGGCGAAGCGGCGCTCTATCGCGTCCAGGCCGGGCCGTATCCGAATCGCGACGAAGCCCAGAGCGCAGCGCAGCGCATCCGCGAGGCGCTCGGCCTGGTGCCGATGGTCGTCGAGCGCCGCTGACGCCTCGCGAGGCCGCTCCCCCGCCACCCTCGATACGGAGCGACCGCTAGCGACCGCCGGTCACTTCGAGGATCGAGCCGGTGGTGTAGCTCGACGCGTCGGAGAGCAGCCAGACGATCGCCTCGGCGACCTCCTCGGCGCTGCCGGGGCGCTGCATCGGCACCTGCGTTGCCATCTGCGCGGCGCGGTCGGGGGCGCCGCCCGAGGCGTGAATCTCGGTGGCGATGAGGCCGGGCCGGACCGCGTTGACGCGGATGCCGTCGAGCGCGACCTCTTTCGCAAGGCCGACGGTGAAGGACTCGATGGCGCCCTTGGCGGCGGCGTAGTCGACGTACTGGCCGCCGCCGCCGAGCTTGGCTGCGGCCGACGACAGGTTGACGATCGCGCCGGCCTTGCGCGTCTTCATGCGCAGGATGGCTTCGCGGGCGCAGAAGAAGGTGCCGAAGACGTTGATCGCGAACATGCGCTGCAGCCGCTCGGCGCTCATGGCGTCGACGCGTGACGGCAGGTCGACGACGCCGGCGTTGTTGACCAGGCCGGCGAGCGGCGGCAGGCCGCGGTCGACGGCCGCGAACATCGCCACGACTTCGGCCTCGACGGCGACGTCGGCACGCACCGCCATCGCCCTGCCGCCGGCGGCGGTGATGGCGGCGACGACGGCCTCGGCCGCAGCCGCGTCGCGCGTGTAGTTCACGGCCACGGCCCAGCCATG
>JAYTYH010000116.1:0-9830 GCA_043742485.1 Rhizobacter sp. | reverse complement strand
AGAGCGTCACGCCGTCGAGGGCGACGAAGTCTCCGTAGGCCTTGCGCACCCCGCGGGTCTCGAGCAGCACGGCGCCGGTCATGGCGCTGCCTTGTGCCGGGACAGCCGCTGCCACGCGTCTCGCACCACGCCGACCAGCCCGCGCGGGAAGGCGACGACGATGACGGCCAGGGTCAGACCGAGGAAGAAGCGCCAGTACTCGGTCGCGCCCATCAGCCAGGACTTCAGGAACACGAAGGTGAAGGCGCCGACAACGGGGCCGAAGAAGCTCGCGAAGCCACCCAGCACGGTCATGAAGACGAGCTCGCCCGAATGCGTCCAGTAGGCGAGCTCGGGGTCCGCCTGGCCGGTGTTGACGGCGAGGATCGCGCCGCCCACCGCACAGTAGAACGCCGAGACCAGGAAGGCCAGGAAGCGGAAGAAGCGCACCCGCACACCCAGGTACTCGGCCTTGCGCGGGTTCTCGCGGATCGCCGCCAGATGCAGACCGAACGGCGAGCGGACGATGCGCCACATCACGAGCCCGAGAACGATCGCGAGCAGCAGGCAGGCGTAGTAGAACGGGCCGATCAGGAACGTGGTCTTGTCGAGCGACTTGAAGTCCATGCCGAGCAGCGTCGGCCGCAGCACGCGGATGCCGGTGTCGCCTCCCGTCAGGTCGTAGAACTTGAACAGGAACGAGTGGAAGAGCATGCCGAAGGCGAGTGTCAGGATGCCGAAGAAGATGCGCACGTAGCGCACCGAGAGCAAGCCGACGGGCACCGCCACGACGACCGCCACGGCACCCGCCGCGAGCACGATCAGCTCGAAGCTCGCGATGCCGAGCCGGCTCGTCAGCACCGCCGCCGCGTAGGCGCCGAGTGCTACGAAGAGGGCGTGGCCGAAGGAGAGCAGGCCGGTGGTGCCGAACAGCAGGTTGAAGCCGAGCAACGCGATCGCGTAGGCGAACGCCGGCAGCACCAGCGTCACGTGATAGGCCGAGGCGAATTGCGGGACGAGGGCGAGCGCGACGAGCGCGAGCCCGACCGCGACCGCGACGCGCAGCGAGTTGTTTCGACGGGCCACGCTCATTCGATCGGCTTTCCGAACAGGCCCGCCGGCCGGACGATCAGCACGGCGATGACGATCACGTAGGTCGCCAGCACCTCGAACTCGGCGTAGTAGCGGATCGCGAAAGCCCGCGTCAGCCCGACCACGATGGCGCCAGCCAGCGCTCCGCGCATGCTGCCCAGACCGCCGATGACGACGACCGCGAAGGCTTCGACGACGAGCTCGACCGGCATGTCGAGCGACGCCGCCGCCGTCGGCACGACGAGGGCGCCGCCGACGGTGCCGAGCACGGTGCCGAGCGTGAAGACGCTGGCGTAGATGGCCCGCACGTCGGCTCCGAGCGCCTGGGCCATCTCGCGGTTCTCGGCGGTGGCGCGCAGGATGCGGCCGTAGCGCGTGCGTTGCAGGAACAGGCCGAGCCCGGCGGCGATCGCCACGCTCGCCACCATGACCAGCACGTTGTAGGTCGGGAACGAGACCTCGCCGATGACCACCTTGCCGTAGTCCATCGACAGGTTGCCGAGCTGCTGTGGGTTGGCGCCCCAGAAGAAGCGCAGCACGTCCTGGAACATGAGGACGAGTGCGAACGTGAGCAGCAGCTGGAAGGCTTCGTCGCGGTCGTAGACGGTTCGCAGCAGCCGCTCGATGAACGGGCCGATGACGCCGAGCAGGATGCCCGAGAGGATGAGCACGGGCAGGAACGACCACGCGGGCGCGCCGAGCGCCGTCGTCCAGTTGACGGCGGTGATGCCGAAGTAGGCACCGAGCGCGTAGAACGAGCCGCAGGCGAGGTTGACGATGCGCTGCACGCCGAACACGAGCTGCAGCCCGGCGGCGACGAGGAACAGCACGGAGGCGTGGAACAGACCGCCGAGCAGGATGTCGAAGAAGGAGGTCATCGTCGGCGCTCGGCCGGGCGCCGGCCCGCTCCCGGGTCCGGCCGCGCCTCAAAAGTCGCGAAGAGGCCCTTGCACGGCCTCGGGGGCAGCGGCCGAAGGCAGCTTGGGCGCACCGTCAAAGTTTGATCTGCGCCGTCTCGATCCACTGCCAGAAGTCCATGCCCTGCGGTTTCTGAAGCTGATCGGAGTACATCGTCGTGACGTCGCTGATGGTGCAGAAGTCGTAGCGGTTCTTGTGCGTGGTCAGGCCCTGGTAGAAGGTCTGGTCGGCGATGTGGTCCTTGCGCATCGAGCCCGGTCCGCCGAGCGACTCGATCTTCAGCCCCTCCATCGCGTTGATGATGTCTTCCTGGCCCGGCCAGGCGTTCTTCGCCTTGTAGGCGGCTTCGACGCCGGCGCGGTAGATCTGCATCGCGAAGTAGGCGCGGTCGGCCTCCCAGTGCGGGTAGTCCTTGTACTTGGCCTCGTACTCCTGCACGAACTGCTTTTGCAGCGGCGACGGGTTGGCGAGGTCGAAGTAGAGCGTGTTGTGGCCGAAGATCATGCCCTCGGGCGTGAACTCCTTCTTCAGCAGCGTGTGCTGGAAGCCGGCTGCCGGGAACACGAACTTCGTCTTGCCGTCCATCAGGCCGGCGCCGTGCGCGGTCTTCATGAACACCGGCAGGTCGGCGAACAGCAGCGAGGAGAAGACCAGGTCGGGCTTGGCCGCCTTGAGCGCGGCGACGTGCGAGGTGAGGTCGAGCGTGCCGACCTTCGGCCATTGCTCGGCGACCACCTTGTACTCGACGCCGAACTTCTTCAACAGGCCCTGGAAGGCGGCGAAGTTGTTGCGGCCGTACGAATAGTCCGGGTTGATGCCGGCGATCGTCGCGAACTTGCCCTTCCAGTGCTTGATCGCCAGGAGCGACGCCATCACCGCCTCGCACTCGTTGTCGGTGCTGCGGAAGACGTAGCGCGGGTTGGCCATGGTCTCCTTGACGCCGTCTTGGGTGGTGCCGTCCCAGAAGATCGTGGTCGCCTTCATCTCCTCGGCGACCGCGCCCATCGCCAGGCTGACGCCGGAGGAGACGATGCCCTGGACGCAGTCGACCTTGTCCTGCAGCACGAGCTTGCGCAGCCGCTCGATCGAGTCCTTCGGGTTGGTCTCCTCCTCGACGACGAGCTCGACCTTGCGGCCGGCGATCCCGCCGGCGGCATTGATGCGATCCACGGCGAACAGCGTGCCGCGCAGGCCGCACTCGCCGATCGTGCCGGCGATGCCGGCCTTCGGCGCGATGATGCCGATTTTGACCGGCTTGTTCTGCGCGATCGCCGGGAAGGCGAGGAAGGGCTGCACCGCCACCGCGGTGCCGGCGGCGCCGAGGCCCTGCAAGATTTTTCTGCGTTGCTTGTTCATGGCTTGTCTCCTGAAGTGGCGGGGTCTTGGCCCCGCGTGTTGGGAAGCGACGTGGAAAAGAGGCTCAGGCTGAGGGGGTTCCGAGGCTCAGGGGTTCACGGCGCTGCGCGTGAACTTCTCGATCTGGCCGATCAGCCGGTCGCTCGCCTTGCCGGCGCGCTCTTCGTTGCCGGCGGCGATGGCCCGCGCGATGTCGGCGTGCAGCTTGGCCGTTTGCGGCAGGCTCGCAGCCTGTCTGTAGTGGCGGTAGAAGAAGCGGCGCGACAGCGAGTGCAGCAGGCTCATCGTGCCCGACGCGAACTCGTTGTGAGAGGCCTGCGAGCAGAGCACGTTGAAGGCGCGGTCGATGCGCATGAAGGTGACGTCGTCGTTGGCCTTGGCGGCGGCTTCGAAGTCGTCGGCCATGGCGCGGAAGGCTTCGCGCTCCGGCTCGGTGGCGCGGCGTGCGGCGGTGCGCGCGATCAGACGCTCGAGCTCGCGCCGGACCTCGATCAGCCGCATCTGGCTGGCGACGTCGATCGCCGACACGAGCATGCCTCGCCTCGGAAAGATCGACACCAGCTTTTCGCGCGCCAAGCGCTGCAACGCCTCGCGGATCGGCGTGCGGCCGATGCCCAGCTCCGCGGAGAGATCGGCCTCGGAAATGGCGCTGCCGGGCGCCAGCCTGAGCGTGACGATCATCTCCTCGATCTCGGCATAGGCACGGTCGGTCAGGCTCGGCGGGATGGCAGATGTGGAAGGGATGGACGCCGCGGGCGCCGCCGGTTTCACCTTGGCGGCGGCTCGGGCGTTCAGTGGTGCCATTGACAATTCATCTGATCGGCATCTAATATATCAGTCAACTATTGGATCGAACCGGGTGCAAACCATGATGACCGAACGCCAGCGCAAGTTTCGAGACCAGTATGTCGCCGACATCAGCCCCTGGTACAACGGGCTGGTTCACATCGGCGTGATGTACGTCGTTGGCATCGCCGCGGTCGCCTGGTGCATCTCACAGGTCCACGGCGCGACTTGGGAGTGGGCGCTGATCCTGCCGGTCGCGCTCGCCGGCAACTTCGCCGAATGGGCGATGCACAAGTTCGTGATGCACCGGTTGATCAACGTCTTCGCGCTGCGCGCGATCTACGACCGTCACACGCGCCAGCACCATCAGTACTTCACCGACGGCGACCCGACCATCTCCACCGTCAAGGAGTTCCGCATCGTCTTCTTCCCGTGGCGCGTTCTCGCGGCGCTGGCGGTGATGGGCTTGCTGCTCGGGTCGATCGTCACGGTCCTGATCAACCCGAATGCCGGCTACATCGTCTTCCTGACGATGATCGGCCAGTACCTCGTCTATGAGACGTTCCATGTCTGCTGCCATGTGCAGGAAAACTGGTTCGTGCGCAACATGCCGTTCATCAACACGATCCGCCGCCATCACACGGCGCATCACAACATGGGGATCATGATGCACGTCAACATGAACCTCACCTTCCCGATCGCCGACTGGGCCATGAACACCAGCGATCTGAAACGCGGCCTGGTCGGCCATCTCTTCAACGGCTATGACGAGTCACACATCAAGGAAGAGCTCAAGCCCGTGATCGCCCGCTTCCGCAAGGGCGACACCCAGGCCCAGCGCGTCACCCTCGACGGGCCGAAGCTCGACGCCGCCGAGCTCGAGGCGCTCGGCCGCGCCGTCAGTCACGCCTGACGGCGACCCCGCGGCCTGCTCACGCGGGGCTCACAGGCCGGCAGCTGCCCGCAGCGCGGCGGCCTTGTCCGTGCGCTCCCAGGTGAACTCCGGCTCGTCGCGGCCGAAGTGGCCATAGGCGGCGGTCTTCTCGTAGATCGGCCGGAGCAGATCGAGCATCAGGACGATGCCCTTGGGGCGCAGGTCGAAATGCGCGTGAACCAGCTTTTCGATCTCGTGATCGGGAATCTTCCCGGTGCCCTCGGTGTAGACCGTGATGTTCATCGGCTTGGCGACGCCGATCGCGTAGGCAACCTGGATCTGGCACTGCCGGGCGATGCCCGCGGCGACGATGTTCTTGGCGACGTAGCGCGCCGCGTAGGCGGCCGAGCGGTCGACCTTCGACGGGTCCTTGCCCGAAAACGCGCCGCCGCCATGCGGGCAGGCGCCGCCGTAGGTGTCGACGATGATCTTGCGGCCGGTCAGGCCGCAGTCGCCCTGCGGGCCGCCGATGACGAAGCGGCCGGTCGGGTTGATCAGGTAGCGCGTGTCCTTCAGCCACTCCTTCGGCAGCACCGGCTTGATGATCTCCTCGATCACGGCCTCGATGAACGAGGCCTTCATCTTGGTCGGCGTCTCGCTCTGGCCTGGGTCGTGCTGGCTCGACAGCACCACGGTGTCGATCGAGTGCGGCTTGCCGTCGAGGTAGCGCATCGTCACCTGGCTCTTGGCATCGGGCCGCAGGTACGGCATGCGGCCGTCCTTTCTCAGCATGGCCTGGCGCTCGACGAGGCGATGCGCGTAGTAGATTGGCGCCGGCATCAGATCGGGCGTCTCGTCGCAGGCATAGCCGAACATCAGGCCCTGGTCGCCGGCACCGGTGTTGAGGTGGTCGTCGCTGGCATGGTCGACGCCCTGGGCGATGTCGTTGCTCTGCTTGTCGTAGCAGACCATCACCGCGCAGCCCTTGTAGTCGATGCCGTAGTCGGTGTTGTCGTAGCCGATCCGCTTGATGGTGTCGCGGGCGACCTGGATGTAGTCGACGTGGGCGTTGGTCGTGATCTCGCCGGCGAGGACGACGAGGCCGGTGTTGCACAAGGTCTCGGCGGCGACGCGCGAGCGCGGGTCCTGCGCGAAGATGGCGTCGAGGATGGCGTCCGAGATCTGGTCGGCGACCTTGTCGGGGTGGCCTTCGGAAACGGATTCGGAAGTGAAGAGGAAGTCGTTCGACACGCTGTGCTCCAGTGCTGAAATTCGGATCGGCCCACGACGAGGAATCGCGTTGCCGGCCTGGGCCCTGGAGAGCGGCGAACGCTTTAGCGGAATTTCTGTCGTCGCCCCGCAAGTTGTTCAGTAACCCGGCGATCGGATGATTATAGGAAGATGTCTGCATGGGCCAGGTGACCACTCTTCTTTCTGCCATCGGTGCAGGGCGGCAGGAAGCGCTCGGCGAGCTGTATGCGCTGCTCTACCCCGAGCTGCACCGGCTGGCCCACTCGCGCGTGCGCCGCAGCGGCGACATGACCCTCCTCGACACGACCTCGCTCGTCAACGAGTCGTACCTGCGCTTCGAGAAGTCGGGCGCGGTGTCGTTCCGCGACCGCTTACAGTTCATGGCCTACGCGGCGCAGGTCATGCGCTCGGTCGTGGTCGATGTCATTCGGAAGCGCCATAGCGCGCGGCGCGGCGGTGAGTCGGGGCACGTCGAGCTCGACGAAGAGCAGGTCGCTGCCGCCGACCCGCGTGAAAGAGAGATCCTGCGCGTGCACGAGTCGCTCGAGGAGCTGGCGGCCATCGACGCTCGCCTCGTCCGGGTGGTGGAGATGCGCTATTTCGCCGGCATGACCGAGATCGAGGTCGCCGACGCGCTCGGCCTCGGCGTGCGCACGGTGGCCCGCGACTGGGAAAAGGCGCGGCTCTTCCTGCGCGCCAGTTTGAGTTGAGCATGGTGCCGAGACAAGCCGTGTCGCGAGAAGACTGGCGGGAGGCGTTCGGTCTGCTCGACACCGCGCTGGAGCTCGAGCCAGAGGCCCGCCGCCGATGGTTGCAGGCGCTCGAACCGGAGCAGCAGCGGCTGTCGCCGTTTCTCGAGGAGCTGCTGCGAGCACATGCCGAGCATTCGACGGTCGACTTTCTCGCCGTGCCGGCGATCGAGATGCTGGCCGGCGCTCCGCCGACCGCTCCGGCGGCGAGCGCAGACGTCGTGGTCGGCCCCTATCGGCTGCTGCGCCGCATCGGCGAAGGCGGCATGGCCAGCGTGTGGCTGGCCGAGCGAGCCGATGGACTGCTCGAACGCCGGGTCGCCCTGAAGCTGCCGCACCTCGTATGGGGTGCGGCGACGTTCGTGGACCGCATGGCGCGCGAGCGAAACATCCTGGGGTCGCTGGAGCACCCGAACATCGCCCGGCTCTACGACGCCGGCATCGCCGCCGACGGCCGCCCCTGGCTCGCGCTCGAGTATGTCGATGGCGAGCCGATCGACGCCCATGCCAACGCGCGCCGCCTCGACACCCGCTCTCGCGTCGCCCTCGGCGTGGAGGTGGCGCGGGCCGTGGCGCATGCGCATGCGCGGCTCGTGGTGCACCGTGACCTGAAGCCGTCGAACATCCTGGTCGACGCCGAAGGGCATGCCCACCTGCTCGACTTCGGCATCGCCCGCCTGGTCGACCCGCGCCTGGCAGAAGGCAGCGCCGATGTCACCCTCACCCAGGCTGCCGGCCGCGCCCTCACGCCCGACTACGCCTCGCCCGAGCAGATTCGCGGCGACGCCATCGGCGCCGCTTCCGACATCTACTCGCTCGGCGTCGTGCTGTTCGAACTGCTCGCGGGCGAGCGACCGTACCGTCTGAAGAAAGGCCAGGGTGCCGGCGCGCTCGCCCAGGCGATCGCCGACGTCGAGGTGCCGAAGCCGAGCCGCATGTGCGTCGACCCCGTCCGTGCCGCGCAGCTGCGCGGCGATCTCGACGCCATCCTGGGCCGGGCTCTGGCCAAGGCGCCGGGCGAGCGCTATGCCACCGTCGATGCCTTCGCCGACGACCTCGAGCGCCACCTGCGCGGCGAGCCGGTGCGGGCGCGGCCGCCTTCGTCCGTCTACCGCGGCGAGCGCTGGCTGCGCCGGCACAAGGTCGAGGCCGCGATCGTCGCCGCCGTGCTCTTGGCCTTGCTCGGCGGCGCCTACGCGCAAGTGCTGGTGGTGCTGGCGCTGGCGCTCGGTGCCGCTGCGGCGTTGTGGCAGAGGAACCGTGCCCGCGAAGAAACCGAGCGCGCTCGCCTGGCGCTGGCGCGGGCCGAGCAGGTCAAGCAGTTCATCGCCTCGATCTTCAGCCAGGCCGTGCCGCGCAACGGCCAGGGCGGTCCGGTCACCGCGCTCGGTCTGCTCCAGGCGGCGACGCAGCGCATCGAGAGCGACCTCATCGGCCAACCCGAAGTCGCCGCCGAGCTGGGCGTGCTGATCGGCTCCAGCTTCAACGCACTGGGCGAAGTGCAGGCGGGCTTCGAGTGGCTGCCGCGCGCCGTGGCGCTCTGCACCCGGGCGCTCGGGCCGAGCCATCCCCTCACGCTCGACGGCCGTAGGCGTCTGGTCGAAGCGGCCAATTCCATCGGGCGGCTCGACGTTGCCGAGCCGATGCTGCCAGCGCTCTTGCAGGATGCCCGCGATGCGCGCCCGCCCCGGCCCGAGCTGCTGGCTGCGGTGTTGCGAAGCCAGGCGTTCGTGGACACCAAGCGCGGCCGCGAGCCGGAGGCGATGGCGGCGCTGGACGAAGCCGTCGAGATCGCCGCGAAACACTTCGGCGAGGCGAGCGAGGAGGCGTTGATAGCGCGCTCGTCGCTGTCGAACACGTACAAGCACTTCGGTCACTACGCCGAGGCGTTGCA
This sequence comes from Rhizobacter sp., assembly GCA_043742485.1. Taxonomy (GTDB): domain Bacteria; phylum Pseudomonadota; class Gammaproteobacteria; order Burkholderiales; family Burkholderiaceae_C; genus Schlegelella_A. Next base: position 931 of record JAYTYH010000116.1, on the reverse strand, counting down.
GTCCATCGAGCCGGCGCTGGCGCTGGCGCGCGCGGCCTTCGGCTCCCGCCGCCCGCACGACGTGCTGCACTGGGTCGAGCGCGCCTACGCCGACGCGCTGGCGCGCAATCGACGCCCACGCGACGCCGCGTCGATGCTGCGCCAGGTGCTCGCCGGCCAGATGCTGCTCGACGCCGGCGAGAGCAACCGCGTGCGCATCGTGATCTCGACGCTGGCACAGGCCTTGGTGCTCAGCGGCTGCTTTGAGGAGGGCGACGCGATGTGGAGCCGCGCCGAGGCCCTGCTCGACAGCCCGGGCGGGCTCGATACCGACGAGGGCGTCGCGCACGCCGCGGGCCGCGCCCTCGCGTGCGCGCTCGCCGGCCGTGCCGACGACGCGCTCGCGCACCTCGCCCACGCTGACGCGCGGCGCGGCGAGCGCAGCGAGGGGCAGGTGCTCACGCTCGGCCGCGAGGCCGTGCGCGTGCTCGCCGAGGCCATGACCGGCCATTGCCGAGACGCCCTCGCCGGGGCCGACCGGCTGCTCGCAGGCGACGACATCGACGCCACGGTGCGGGTGCGCCTGTGGCGCGCCCGTGCCGTCGCCTGTCGACTCTCCGGCGACACGGCGGCAGCCCTGCACGCCGCTGCCCAGGGCATTCGCGCGACCGAGGTGCCCGGCAGCGGCGACCTCGAGCGTGGCCTGATCGAGGCCGAGGCGGCGCGCTGCAACCTCGCTGCAGGCGACACGGCTGCCGCGTTGATGCACTTCGAGGCGGCGATCCAGGCCTGGCAAGCCGGTCAGGTCGCCGGCCCGGCGCTCGCCGCGCTGCGCGCCGAGCAGGCGGCGGCCCTACGGGAACTCGGCTGCCGCACTGGGACCTGGCCGCTGCCGCAACACCGCCAGCCGCCGTGTCATGCTCTCGATCTCGATGGTCTGGCCGGCGATGAT
>JAYTYH010000115.1:0-5675 GCA_043742485.1 Rhizobacter sp. | reverse complement strand
GAACTTGTCGGGGTTCTGCGCCAGGTATTTGCGGATCGCCGCCGTCATGGCCAAACGGATGTCGGTGTCGATGTTGATCTTGCGCACGCCGTGCTTGATGGCCTCCTGGATCTCCTCGATCGGCACGCCGTAAGTCTCCTTCATCTGGCCGCCGAACTCGCGGATCACGGCGAGCAGGTCTTGCGGCACGCTCGACGAGGCGTGCATCACCAGATGCGTGTTCGGGATGCGCCGGTGGATCGCCTTGATGCGGTCGATGGCCAGGATGTCGCCCGTGGGCTTGCGGGTGAACTTGTAGGCACCGTGGCTGGTGCCGATGGCGATCGCCAGCGCATCGAGCTGGGTCCGCTGGACGAAGTCGGCGGCTTGCTCGGGGTCGGTGAGAAGCTGCTCGCGCGTCATGGTCGAGTCGGTGCCGTGGCCGTCTTCCTTGTCGCCCTTCATGGTCTCGAGCGAGCCCAGGCAGCCCAGCTCGCCCTCCACGGTGACGCCGCGCGCGTGCGCCATGTCGACGACTTTCCTCGTCACCTCGACGTTGTAGTCGTAGGAGGCGATCGACTTGCCGTCGGCCTCGAGCGAGCCGTCCATCATCACCGAGCTGAAGCCGAGGTCGATGGCCGAGCGGCATACGTCGGGGCTCTGGCCGTGGTCCTGGTGCATCACCAGCGGCACCTTCGGCCAGCTCTCGATCGCGGCCTCGATCAGGTGCTTGATGAATGGCTCGCCCGCGTACTTGCGGGCGCCGGCGCTGGCCTGCAGGATGACCGGCGCGCCGACCTCGCTCGCCGCCGTCATCACGGCCTGGACCTGCTCGAGGTTGTTGACGTTGAAGGCCGGGATGCCGTAGCCGTTCTCGGCGGCGTGGTCGAGCAGCTGGCGCATGGAAACGAGTGGCATGACGAGGTCCTTTCGAGGGAGATCGATTTTAGGGCGCCGAGTGCGGGATGCGCTAAAACCTCCGCCATGTCCAAAGTCCGCGTCAGCTTCTCCCTCTCCCTCGACGGCTTCGGGGCCGGCCCCGACCAGAGCCTGCAGGACCCGCTCGGCAAGGGCGGCATGGCAATGCACGAGTGGGCCTTCTCGACGCGCACCTTTCAGCGCATGCACGGCGAATCATCGGGCGGCTCGACCGGCGTCGACGAAGAGTTCGCCGCGGCCAGCATGTCGAACATGGGCGCCTGGATCCTCGGCCGCAACATGTTCGGCCCGGTGCGCGGCCCCTGGCCCGACGCGTCCTGGCAAGGCTGGTGGGGCGACGAGCCGCCCTTTCACGTGCCCACCTTCGTGCTCACGCATCACGCGCGCGCGCCGGTCGAGATGAAGGGCGGCACGACGTTCCACTTCGTCACCGACGGCATCCACGCCGCGCTCGAGCGCGCCCGCGCCGCCGCTGGCGGCAAGGACGTGCGCATCGGCGGCGGCGTGTCGACGGTGCGCCAGTGCATCGAGGCCGGCCTCGTCGACGAGATCCATCTCGCTTTTTCGACGGCCCTGCTCGGCCGCGGCGAGCACTTTTTCGCCGGGCTCGACCTGCCCGCGCACGGCTTCGCGGTCACGAGGAGAGTGGCGAGCGACCTCGCCACGCACGTCGTGCTCAGGCCTGGCTGACGCGCTGGCGCTGGCGCGGGCCGCGCAACGCGTCAGTCGCGCTCGTCGGCGCGTGTCTCCGGCGAGCGCGGTGCGCCTTCGCGCGGTTCGCGCTCGATGGTCTTCGCATACGCCTCGCGCGCCTGCTCGAGCTGCCAGTCGGTGATGTGTGCCATCGAGTGCATGCGCTCGACGTCGCGAAAGGCGTCGGCGAGCACGCCCGGCTGAATGGCGCTCGGGCTGGCGAGCATGCGCAGCAGGTCGGTGTAAACCTGTTCGGCGGTCTTTTCCAAGGCGTTCTCCGGATGTTGGCTTCGATCCGGCAAAGCTTACTTCCTGGTCACTGAACGGATGGGCTGCACGTGGGCGGCGCCGATCTTGACGGGCAGCCAGGTCAGGCCCCACACCCGGCACATCATCAGAACGAGCGCCGCGTTTCTGCTCATGGCCGCACTCTGGGGCGCCATGCCGCCGCCCGCGCGTCAAGCCGGATGCGACACCAGGATCTGGCCGAGGAAGTTGCGCGTCACCTCGTTCCTGGGATGCGCGAAGAACTCCTCCGGCGGCGCCTCCTCGACGATGCGCCCCTCGGCCATGAACACGACGCGGTCGGCGACGCTGCGCGCAAAGCCCATCTCGTGCGTCACGACCAGCATCGTCATGCCGTCTTCGGCCAGACCGATCATCGTGTCGAGCACCTCCTTGACCATCTCCGGATCGAGCGCCGAGGTCGGCTCGTCGAACAGCATGATCTTCGGGTTCATGCAGAGCGCCCGCGCGATCGCGACGCGCTGCTGCTGACCGCCCGAGAGCTGGCTCGGGTACTTGTTCGCCTGCTCGGGAATGCGCACGCGCGTGAGGTACTTCATGGCCGTGGCCTCTGCCTGCGCCTTGCTCATGCCGCGCGAGCGCATCGGCGCCAGGGTGCAGTTCTGCAGCGCCGTCAGGTGGGGGAAGAGGTTGAACTGCTGGAACACCATGCCGACTTCGCGGCGCACGGCGTCGACGTTGCGGCGGCCGGCGCCGAGGTCGACTCCGTCGACGAAGATACGGCCCTTCTGTGCCGTCTCGAGCCGGTTGATGCAGCGGATGAGCGTCGACTTGCCCGAGCCCGAGGGGCCGCAGATCACGATCCGCTCGCCGGCCCGCACCGACAGGTTGATGTCGGTCAGCACCTGGAACTGACCGAACCACTTGTCGAGCGCCTCGATCCGGATGATCGGCTCGGCGCCGCCCTCGTCGCTCATGGCCGCCCAGCGCGCGTCAGGCGGCCTGCATCGCCGGCAGTTTGGTGCCGAGCCACTTCTGGTAGAGCTTGTCGAGCTCGCCGTTGGCCTTGTTCCTGTCGATGAAGTCGTTCACGGCCTTGTCGAGTTCGGCCTGGCCGGGCCGCATCGCCACGCCCATCACCTGCTGCTTGAGGACGAACTTCTCCTCGTAGGTGTTCGCCGGTGCGCGCTTCTCGATCTGCGCCGCCACCGTCGTCGAGCAGCCGAGCGCGTCGACCTGGCCCGACATCAGCGCCTGCATGCCCGAGGCGTCGTCGTCGAAGCGACGGATCTCGGTGCCGGCCGGCGCCACGGCCGTGAGCGCCACGTCCTGCGTGCTCGCACGGGCGACGCCGACGCGCAGTGCCTTGAGGTCGGCCGGTCCCTTGACGATGGCCTTCTTGGCGGCGAGCAGCACGATCGTCGCGGCCGCATACGGTTTGGAGAACTGGACCTGCTTGGCGCGCTCGGGCGTGATCGCCAGCGAGGCGATGAGCATGTCGACCTTGTTGGTGAGCAGGAACGGAATCCGGTTCGGGCCGGTGACCGGCACCAGCTTGAGCTTGACGCCCCAGTCCTTGGCGAGCAGACGGGCGACGTCGGCGTCGTAGCCATCGGGCTCGTTGGCGCTGTTGACCGTGCCGTAAGGCGGGAAGTCGACCAGCAGGCCGACCGTGACCTCGCCCCTCTTCTTGATCTCGTCGACGCTCTGCGCCTGCGCGGCGACGAGCCAGGCGGGCAAGGCCGCCGCGAGGCCGAGGCTGGCCGCGCCGGTGGCGAAACGGCGCCGTTGGAGGGATCGGATCATGTCGTTGTCTCCTGTTCGTCTATTGATGTGGCGATGATGCGGCAAGCCGGAGGGCGCTGAAGGCTCAGCGGGCAAGCGCCCTGCGGTGCCGGCGCTCGATGCCGGCCGCCAGCAGTGAGAGCGGCCAGCACAGCACGAAGTAGATGGCCGCGACCGCACTGAAGACGACCAGCGGCTGGAAGGTCGCGTTGTTGATGATCTGGCCGGCGCGCGTGACCTCGGTGAAGCCGATGATCGCCGCCAGCGACGTGCCCTTGATGATCTGCACCATGTAGCCCACCGTCGGCGCGACGGCGATGCGCACGGCCTGCGGCAGGATCACGTCGCGCATGCGGTCGCGGTAAGACAGGCTGAGCGAATCGGCGGCCTCCCACTGGCCGCGCGGAATCGCCTCGATGCAGCCGCGCCAGATCTGGCCCAGGAAGGCGCTGCTGTTGAGCACGAGGGCGATGCCGGCGGCCCACCACGGGTCGATGTCGACACCGAGCACCGGCGCCCCGAAGAAGATTAGAAAGAGCTGCAGCAGCAGCGGCGTGCCCTGAAAGATCTGGATGAAGGTGGCCGAGGCGTTGCGCAGCCAGCGGATCTCGCTGGTGCGACTCAGCGCCACAGCCAGCCCGCCGATCGCGCCGCCAGCGAAGGCGATCAGCGAAAGCGCCAGCGTCCAGCGCGCGGCGGCGAGGATGTACAAGAAGTCGTTGGGGCCGAAGGTGCGCATGTCGTCGCTCCCTAGCACCGGTCAGGGTAATTGAACGCGCGCCGGTAGACGACGCGGAACAGGGTCGAGAACGAGAGCGCCAGGGCCAGGTAGATGACGGCGACGACGATGTAGATCTCGAAGCTGCGGAAGGTCTGCGACTGCAGGTTGGCGGCGACCGAGGTCAGGTCGTCGGCCGAGATCACCGAGACCACGCTCGAGCTCAGCATGAGGAGGATGAACTGGCTCGTCAGCGCCGGATAGATCGCCTTCAGCGCTGGCTTGAGAACGACGAAGCGGAAGATCTGGTGCGCCTTCAGGTTGAGCGCGAGTCCGGCTTCGATCTGGCCTTTCGGGATGGCCTCGATGCCGGCGCGGATGATCTCGGTGGCGTAGGCGCCGAGGTTGACGACCATCGCCGTCAGCGCCGCCGTGTGTGCCGACCAGCGCAGGCCGATGGCCGGCAGCGCGAAGAAGAAGAAGAACAGCTGGACCAGGAACGGCGTGTTGCGGATGAGCTCGATGTAGGCGTTGACGAACCAGCGCAGCGGCGTGGGCCCGCCCGTCTTGGCCCAGGCGCAGACGATCGCCACCGCGAGGCCGCCGAGCATGGCGAGACAGGAGAGCTCGATCGTGCGCCACGTGCCTTCGAGCAGGAGCGGCCAGGCGGCGAAGACGGGAGCGAACTGGAACGTGTAGTTCATCGGCGGGTCGGCAAGCAACTCTGGAAACGGTCGACTGTTGTACGCCGCGGGCAGTCCTCACGCCATTGGTGCGAGGCTCAGCGCGCAGAAAGAGAGGGCGGGGTGCGCTACCCGAGCACGTCACAGTCTGATCCGACAAGAGGCGAATGCCCCACGACTCCGTTCAGCTTGCGTTCACACACACACAAGCAAGATGCCTTCATCCCCACCCGATGGAGCCTTCCACCATGAACCGCACCGCCCTCTTCGCCCTGCTCGCCACCGCCACCGCCACCGCCACCGCTGCCTTCGGCGCCCAGGCCAACACCTACACCGACAACGCCCGCGTCGTCGGCGCCGAGCCGCAATACGAGAACGTCAGCGTTCCGCGCCAGGAATGCCGAAGCGACTGGGTCTCCGAGGCGCGGCCCACCGGCGGCCGCAACTACGGCGGCGCCGTGGTCGGCGGCCTGGCCGGCGCGCTGCTCGGCAACCAGGTCGGCCGCGGCCATGGCCGCGAAGCCGCCACGGCTGTCGGTGCCGTCATCGGCGCCTTCACCGGCGACAACGTCGCCAACCGCGGCCGCTGGGAGCAACAGGACGAACCGGTCTCGCGCGAGGTGACCTCGTGC